>VGZY01000002.1 GCA_016872355.1 SAR202 cluster bacterium
ACAGTGTGCTGTGCTTCCGATACCAGCGGACAGTGGCCGCGGATAACACGGTGAGCTTTGGTGGAGAGGACCTGCAGATCGAGCCTGACAGCGAGCGGAGCACATACGCCAGGGCGACCGTAGAGGTACAGGAGCGGCTGGACGGGCGCATCGTGGTCATGCACAAGGGGCGTGAGCTGGCCAGCACGGTTGCTCCCCTAAGACCCGCAGTCCTGCGAGCAAGGCGAAGAAAAGCTCAGGCGGGCAAGCGAGGAGAGGGGCGTGCTGGAGACGGGTCCGTCTCCAGCACGCCCCTCTCCTCGCCCAAGGATCGAAAGCTGGCTCCAGATCACCCTTGGAGATCGAGACTGACTCAACCAAAACCAGTCGTACTGACAAAATCACTGAGCAGTAAGACTGACAAAGTCATTGAGCATTGACACGCCTGAGTACTACGAAACTGCTATTCCGAGCGGGTGTGCGGGAGGCCGATTTACAGCCAGGAATTAAGGGCGGGTAGTCCATTGCGCTTATGGCGAGGGCGCCAGGCGACGGCGCGCGTGCATGAGCGCTCGCGGGATGCCGCGTGAATATGGGTCGTGCGGTTGACAGGGTTAGCTGGGCGAACATAGAATCGCAGGCAGTTGCCGCGCGTTCAACCGCGCCACGCGTAGCTTCCCGGAACGGGGTAGGCCCATTGAAGAAGCAGGTTGTCGTGATCGGTCTCGGCAGGTTCGGCTCAAGCGTGGCCCGCTCGCTGTATAACCTGGGCCACGACGTGCTTGCCATCGACGAAGAAGAGGACCGCGTGCAGACGATGATGGGCCAGGTCACCTTCCCCGTCGCAGGCGACGCCACGAGCGAGACCGTGCTGAAAGAGCTGGGCGTGCCGGACTACGACGCGGCGGTGGTGGCGATCGGCTCGAACATCGTGGCGAGCGTGATGACGACGGTGCTGCTGAAGACGCTTGGCGTGCCGTATATCGTAGCGCGCGCGCACAATGACCTGCACGGCAACACGCTGGAGCGCATCGGGGCGGACAAGGTGGTGCACGCCGAGTCGGAGATGGGCGTGCGGCTGGCGCACAACATGTTCAACCCGAACGTGCAGGAGTACCTGGAGCTGGCGCCCAACTTCGGCCTCAGCCGTATCAGGGCGCCGCAGGCGTTCGCCAACAAGACCCTGAAGGAGCTGGGATTCTCCAGTCCGCGCGACAAGTACGGGCTGGCTGTCCTGGCGGTCAAGCGCGGGCGGGACATCACGCTTAACCCGGACATAGACGACCGCCTGCATGCGGGCGACCTGCTCATCCTGGCCGGCAAGGACGAGCTGCTTGACCGGCTGCCAAGCTAGGTTGCGGGCCGCGCCGCGTGAACGATCGAACTATTGGCTGAGTGCCGGCAAGGACCGCTCTTATGCCTTTTCCAAAGCCATTCGGCGGGTCCCGCAAAGCGAAGGTCGGCGGCCTGCCCGCCATCCTGGTTGCGGTGACAGGCGATCCCTCTGACCTGCCTTCCGTCCAGGCGGCGTGCAATCTCCTGGACCCGGAAGGCGACCTGTATATCGTGTATGTAATCGAGGTAAGCCGAGGCCTGCCGGTAGACGCGGAGCTGGCCCCTGCGACGGCGAAGGGGGAAGAGGTGTTGCGGAAGGTTGAGGTGGTAGCGCGGGAGCTGCGGATCGAGCCGAAGGCCGGACTACTGCAGTCCAGAAAGGCCGGCCTTGCCATAGTCCAGGAGGCGATCGACAAGAAGGTCGACGCCGTAATTGTGGGCATCCCCTACAGGCAGGTCTACGGCGCATTCAGCATGGGCGAGACCGCACAATACGTTCTCACCCACGCGCCCTGCCGGGTAGTACTGTGGCGGGAAACCATCTCGCCCGCAACCGCGGGCAGGAGCATCAGGTAACCGGCGGGTCCGGTATCCAAGGAGAAGGGCCGTTGCTTGAGCTGACGCGCTCGGAGCACAAATTCAGAAGGGCAGTCATCCTGGGCTGCCGCCCATCGGCAATCGCAGTCGCGACCGCTCTTTCAGAACAGGGCTACACAGTGCACGTCATAGACGAAAGCACGGCGTGCCTGGACATGCTGCCCCAGGCGCGCGTGGCTGAGGGGAAGATCGTACCCCTGCTTTCCGTCAGAAACATACAGCAGGACCTTATCAAGGCAGAGATACGGGACGCGAATGTCTTCATGGCCATGACCGCCGTGGACACGATCAACATACTCGCGGCGCAGATGGCCAAGCACATGTACCAGACCCCCCTCGTTATCTGCAAGATCGACGACCCAACCGTGCAGAGCATATACAAGGACCTTGGAATCATCCCCATAAGCCCCACGGCGCTGGTGAGCCAGTACGCCCTGGAGGCCGTTCAGCCGTAGGGGGCCGACCGCATGCATATCATCATCGCCGGCGCGGGCAAGCTTCGGACGGCCCTCGCAAGGTGGCTGGTCAGCAACGGCCATGAAATCGCCGTCATCGAGGAAGATGCGACCAAATGCGCACTCCTCGACGAGGTGCTCGGCAGCGTATCCGTGCACGGCAGCTCGGTGGACGTATCGAAGCTGGCCCGAGCCGGCGCGAACCGCGCGAACGTTGTCATCGCCACTTCCGGGGACGATGACGTAAACCTTGTGACATGCCAGATAGCCAGGCAGCTCTTCGGGGCAGCCAGGACCGTTTCGGTTGTCAACTACCCTGAGCACGTGGAGCTATTCACCCTGCTTGGAATTGACGCGCCTGTCAGCGTCACATCCCTTCTGCTCACGCGGTTGCAGGAGAGCCTGTCCGGTCACGGTGTAGTACACCTGATGCCCATCGCCAACCACGAGGACAGGATGCTCGTATCGGTCAGGATTGCGCCCTCCTTCGGTAAGGTCGGAAGGCCGCTGAAGGAAATCGCCCTGGGAGAGGGCGCGCTTGCTGTGCTGGTCATCGGCCAGGACGGAGCGATAACGCTGCCTTCGCCGGAGACTCCTGTGCGCGCAGGGGACGAGGTTATTGTGGTAACCTCTTCCAACTGGCAGCAAGAGCTGCGAGACCTGCTTGTGGAAAGGCTCGAAAAGTGACCCAGTCCCCGAAACGCCTCGCCTACCTCGGCCCGGCGGGCACCTTCTCAGAGCTGGCGTGCGTTACCTACGGACCGGCGGACCTCCATCTCCCCTACCCCTCATTCCAGGCCGCCGTCTCCGCCGTGGACAGGGGCGAAGCGGACGAAGCCGTCCTGCCGATTGAGAACAGCATCGAAGGGCCCATTGCCATCAATGTGGACCTGCTGATACACGACTCCGATCTGCGCATCCGCAACGAGGTTGTGGTGCCGGTGTGGCACTACCTGATGGCGCACCCCGGCGCCAGCCTGGCCGACATCAAGGTGGTCTACTCTCACCCACAGCCGCTTGCCCAGTGCCGGAAGTACCTCTCGCGGAGCCTGCCGCAGGTGGAGCTGGTTGCATCGCTCAGCACGGCGGCCGCCGTGCAAGACATGATGAAGCTGGGGCGCGAGGTAGCCGCCATCGCTCCGAAGCGTGCGGCCGAGCTGTACGGGGCGACGATTCTCGTTGAGCGAATTGAGGACAACCCGAGCAACATGACGCGCTTCGTTGTGCTGGGTCGCACGGACCATCCGCGCACGGGGCGGGACAAGACATCCATCTGCTTCTCGTTCGCAGCGGATGCGCCTGGAATCCTCTACAGCGTCCTGGGGGAGTTCGCCACGCGCAAGATCAACATGGAGAAAATTGAGTCGCGCCCAACAAAGCAGAGCCTTGGCAGATACGTCTTCCTCGTGGACCTTGAAGGCCACCGGGAGGACCGGCTGCTGGGCGATGCGTTGGAAGCGGTGAAGAAGCAGGTCTCCATGTTCAAGGTGTTCGGGTCGTATCCGAAGTTTGAAGGTCCAACCAACGGCTCGCCCGGCCAGTAGGCCCGCAGCGGGAAAGAAACACCAGAGGACCGGCGCAATGCCGGTCCTCTGTATTTTTCGACTTATTCGGGAAAACTAGGCCTGGGACTAGGACTGCTCGCCGTTAGCGCCATCGGCGGACTTGCCGCGATTGGAGATCCGGCCGGCCAGCGGCGCCACGCGCTCGTTGACCTGCTCTCGCACGTTTTCAACCTTGGGGCCGACCTTTTCCTTCAGGCTGGCCGCCATTTCCTCGGCCTGATGGCGGAGCTTATCGCCGCGGTCCATCAGCTCTTGCCGCGTGTCCTTGCCGGACTTCGGCGCCATCAGCATGCCAACAACTACGCCCAGCGCCGCACCAAGGATGAAGGCAAAATGCCTGTCATCATGCCTGCCGCGCCCGCCGCTGCTACCCTATCCGAATCTGTGTCATAGTGTGCCATGGGTCCACCTCGGTTTGTTAGTTTTCGTCTCTGTCCTTCTTCTTCCTCCGCCCCATCGAGAATCCCCGCATGAATGCCGCGAACTTGCCTGCCGTAAACGCAGTGCCCGCACCCGCCGCAGCCGTCGCGGCTATTGTCTTTTGAAGGGTTGCCACTGTCTCTCCCACTTTTTTGGTGGTCCTATCCACCGTGGCCATGAGCTTCTTCACCTTGCTATACAGGAGGAGGGCGATAACTATAAGGATAACAAGGAAAAGGATGAAGATTACGTCTCGGATGATGCTTGCAATGTACTCAATCCACTGAAGCCATACGGGTACGTCCAAGGAAATCCCTTTGTCGGTGATTTCGGGCCACTTGACTCCATCGTAGCATGGGGTAAAAATGGCCGCAACACGCGGAAATCACAAAGGGGATAACGTTTGCCTCATCCCCTTTGTTAGTGATTTTTGGATTGAATTTCTGCTAGGGCTGAACGAGCATCCTTACGGACTGGCCGTCCTTGCGCTGGGTAAGCACACGATGGCCCCCCTTCTCCGCCCAGACGATCACATCGTACGTGTTCAGCGCGTCCGGGATTATAACCTCAACGAACGATCCCCTGTCCGCCTGGACCTGCGCGGTGAGAGCAGCGATGATGCCGGCGCAGGTCTTGCCCGTGCCGTCGATGATCACCCACCCTCCCTTGTGGCCATTGCCGTTGCCGTTCGCGTGAGCGCCGTCGCGCACGTCGATAGCACCGGCCTTGCGCAGGTCGACTTGCCGCTTGAATTCAGCCACTGCCTCCCAGTGCACCCCGTCGTTCCTATCGCCCTTGGAGCAGACCGCGCCGCGCACGCCAACGATGTCCGGGTTAATGCGGGCCAGTTCATCCAGATTATCGAGCTTCAGGTGGCCGGAAAGCGCCGTGCTCATGCCGAGCTGCTTGCCCTCGAAAACCAACTCGCGGAGGGTTGGCTCGGGGATGAAGTCGAAGAGGTTCCGCCCGTCCTTGGTGAGCGTGTCGATCAGCCAGCCGTCGCACTTGCCGTCCTTGGCAAGCTCCACCATGCGAAGCGGGTCCAGGCCGCAGTCGTACAGGAGATTGTCTGCGAACAGGGAGCCGATGAGCTTCGTCTCTGTGCCCTTGAGAGCTTCTTTTGAGGCGAGAAGAGTCTCAACCGCCAGAGCGTACTCGGTCTGCATGAAGCCTACCTTCACGGAGGTGGCCCCGAGCACGCCCGCGGCGTACACCGCCATGGCGACGGTGCCGACCTGGTTAGGCACGACGCCGAGGGTGACGCTGGCGTGGTGCGGATATGGGACCGCCTCGCGCACCTGCTTGACCACCCAGGGGTTGGCCGAGCCAACGAGGGCCTCCTGGAGATTCTTAACGTCGACGATGTCCGCGCCGCCCTTCAGCGCCTGCATCGCCTCTTCCAGGTTCTGAACGCTCACCATGAGAATCATGTTAATCACCCACCGTTGAAGGCACTTTGGATTGGACTGCCAGGATATCGGCCTTCAGCTCTTCTTTTTCATCCGGAGTCAGGTCGACGAGCGGGGGCCGGACTCCGCCGCCGGCCATTCCCATAACCTCGCCCCAGTGCTTGCACATCGCCGCCGGGAGAACGCCGCCGGCCTGCTGCACCATACGCTGCCACCACCTGTCCGAGACCGCCTTGATGGGGCGGATACGCGAATCGTAGAAGTTGTCGTCGATGTCGCCTGCGGTGGCGCGGTCTATGAACTCCGTGTAGTAGTTTGCGCCGGGCCGGTCGAACCGCCAGTCCGACGTGTTGGCAAACATCACCTGCTGCCGGATGCCCAGCTCCCTGCCCTTTAAGAGAATCCACTCATCCGGGGCGCTGATGATGGCATCCTTGCCTATCGTCCGGTGCGCCTCGATGGTGATATCGCGGTTGAAGCTCGCCTCTTTCACACCAACGACATTCGGGATCGCGCAAAGCTCCTTGAGGGCCGGCGCACCGAGGACGATGCCGAACTGCGGCGAATTATAGAACATAATCGCCAGGTCCGTCTTACCCGCCAGCAGGCGGACGAAGTCGATAACCTGAGACTCCTTGCGCGTCACAATATAAGGAGGGGCGACAATCAGGAGTTCGATTCCCGCCGACTGAGCGTAGTCGGCTAGCAATGTCGCTTCCTTAATAGAGGTGTGCGTCACGTGGGCGGCGGTTAGCCATTCCCCGCGGCTTTCGTCCGCGAGGATGTCGTAAACCTTGAAGCGCTCCTCGCGGGTCAGGCTCCAGAACTCTCCCATTCCCCAGGTTGCACCCGCGCCACGTGCGCCAAGACTTCGGATATGGCGGATGTTCCTCCGGAGGCCGGCTTCGTCGACCTGGTCGTCAGGGCTGAACGGGGTTACGAGTGTTGACCACTGCCCCGTCAGGTTATCCCAGGCCCAGTCCCTCGCTTCGCCCTTCGTGTAGTGTGCCATGTGGACTCCTGCCTGCCGCGCTCCCGTCCCGGTCGAAACTAAGACTGGGCGCAACAGCGAACGGGTCGAATAGTCGATTGTGAAATCCGTAACATTCCGCGTCTATGATATTCAGCAGCACTTTTCGATGTCAATTATAGAGGGTTTCGTGCGGCGTGTTAATTGACCGGCCGGGCGGCAGTCGCTAGGATATCGGCTATCGTTGCGGACGGGTCCCCGGCAACTTGTAGGAGGCGTTCTCATGGCAACCAATGCTACTGATACGGCAAATCGCATGAGCTCCGATTCACCTGAACCTGGCGAGACTCAAAAGGCCGGGGCGCTCATACGCCTGGCCGCCGGGCTAATCGACCTCGTCGTTATGGGTATCCCGGCTCTCCTGCTGGTCTCAATATTCATGGATGTTACAGCCAACCCGGACGCGACGCCTCTCGAAAGCCTCTTTTCTACGGCGAACCTATTGCAGGGGTTCATCATTCTGATTGTTACGGTGCTCATGCTCGTGAACTGGGACGGCCGAACGCCCGGGAAGAAGATCCTCAATCTCCGCATCGTCAGCTACCCAGGCAATGGCGAGCTCTCTTACTACGTCGCCACATTGCGCAGCCTGCTTAGCCTCACGGGCGCATTCACCATCGGCCTCGGATACCTGGTCATGGGAATTATGATAGCCACACGAGCGGACCGGCGGGGCTATCACGACATTCTGGCGGGAACGTGCGTGATAAGAGAACGATGAAGTATGAATGATGAAGTATGAAGTTAACAGCCAGAGAGTCCGGATGGGTCATTCATCATTCATAATTCTCCCCTGTCCTTCAACCGCCGCACGAACTTGAGGCCGGACCAGACGCGGTCTACTGCGCAGACCTTAACGTCCACCAGGCCGCAGCTGAGGCCGATGTCCCTAACAACCTTCTCGGTCAGGTCAGTCATGACGCGGGACGACCCTTTCGGCCATGAGACCCAGAGCATACCGTCCCTCGCCAGCATTTCCCGCAGGCGGGGAAACTCATGGGCAAGCTCCCCGGCCGAAGTTGTGAAGACCTGGATGAAGGGGGACCCAGGCTGCGCCTCGCCGGTCACCGTCACGCCGTCCGGCAGCGGAGCGAGCGTTTCATCGTAGCCCTCGGGCGCGTTCAGCAGAACGATGGTCATGCCGGCCTTGATTCCGAGTTTTTTCGCCAGCGGTGTGCCTGAGTACCCCGCAGTTGTGGCGCCGCTATCCCGCATCTGGTCTGACTCCCGTTTGACCTGTGAAGGAGCGACTGAATGGAGCCTAGAATCAGTATGATAACGCTCGGCGTGTCCGATCTGGAACGCGCCCTGCGCTTCTATCGCGACGGCCTCGGTCTGCCGGTGAGAGGGGACGCAGGCGGCGGAGTTGCCTTTTTCGTCCTGCACGGCACATGGCTTTCTCTTTTCCCTCGGGCTGAGCTGGCGAAAGACACCGGCGTTAAGATGGAAGGCCGAGGGTACCAGGCCTTCTCGCTCGCGTACAACGTGCGGAACAAGGCGGATGTGAAGCCGGTGCTGGAGCAGGCCGTCGCAGCCGGAGCGACGCTGGTGAAGCCGGCACAGGACGTGTTCTGGGGCGGGCACGCCGGGTACTTCGCAGACCCGGACGGCTTCCTGTGGGAGGTTGCCTGGAACCCGCACTTCTGGGTGGGGCCGGAGGCGCTAACGTAGAGACCCCCCGGTGGGTCGTCCCTACGACATTTCGTCCGTCAGGCCGGCCTCGTATGCCTTGAGGCGTTGTGCGAGGGCGGCGTGCTCCGGCCTGGCCAGGTCAGGATCGGACTCCAGGATGTGGCGCGCCTCGGCGCGGGCCATGGCGATGATGTCCTGGTCGGACAGCTTCGCCACGCGCAGGCTGGGCAGGCCGCTCTGCCGTGTGCCGAGGTAATCGCCGGGGCCGCGGAGCTTCAGGTCCTCCTCTGCAAGCTCGAAACCGTCCGACAGGTGCTCGACCAGCTTGAGCCGCTTTCGCGCCTCCTCGCCGGGTTCGTCCGCCAGCAGCAGGCAGTAGCTTTCGAACTTCCCGCGCCCTACTCTGCCCCTGAACTGGTGGAGCTGCGCCAGGCCAAAGCGGTCTGCTCCGTCGATCAGCATTACCGTCGCATTCGGGACATCGATCCCCACCTCAACGACCGGCGTTGAGACGAGGATATTCGTCTTTCCCTGCACGAACTGCTCCATCGCCGCGGCCTTCTCCCTGAGCGGCATCTTGCCGTGGAGGAGCCCCAGCTTGAGCTCCCGAAAGACCTGCTTTGAAAGCCGTTCGTACTCCTCCACAGCCGCGCGGGTCTGGACCGCCTCCGAGCCTTCAATGAACGGGCACACGACGAACGCCTGCCGGCCAAGCTCCACCTGGGCGCGAATGAAGTTATATGCGGACTGGCGCCGGTCCGGCTCCACCCACCGCGTGCGGATCCGCTGGCGTCCCGGGGGCATCTCGTCGATGGCGGATACGTCCAGCTCGCCGTACAGCGTCAGTTGTAGCGAACGGGGTATCGGCGTGGCCGACATTGCAAGCAGGTGCGGCCTTGTCCCCTTCTCCCGCAGGGCCGCGCGCTGCATCACACCGAAGCGGTGCTGCTCGTCCACAACGGCAATCGCAAGCCGGGGCAGCGCGACGCTGTCCTGAAGGACCGCGTGCGTCCCGATGACCAGGTCGATTTCGCCGGAGGACGCCTGCTGCTGTATCTCCCGCTTCACCTTTTGAGACAGGCTTCCCAGCAAGAGCCCAATGACGAGCGGCCTGGGCAGACCCTCGTAGGTGACGGCGATGACGTTATCGCTCAGGGCGACGGTCGGCTTGCCGGAGAGCATCCTGCGGATGCTGAGAAAGTGCTGCTCGGCAAGGATGGCGGTCGGGGCCACAAGAGCGCCCTGATAGCCGTTGGCGACGGCCATCAACAGTGCCATAAATGCGACAACGGTCTTGCCGCTGCCCACGTCACCCTGCAGGAGCCTGCTCATCGGCTTCGTGCTCTGGATATCCCCAAGCACCTCATTCAGAACGCGCGCTTGGGCATCCGTCAGGTTGAACGGCAGCGAGCGCTGGAAGGCGAAGAGCATTTCCCGGTCTACCTTCAGCGCCACCCCGGTTTCCTCGACCTGCCATGCCTGCTTGCGGGACATTACGGCCATCTGCAACATGAAGAGCTCGTCAAATGCAAGCCGGCGGCGGGACGATTCGAGGTCTTCCTTGCCCGAGGGGAAGTGCATTCCTGATATGGCGTTCCGGATGCCTGAGAGGCCGGTGCGGTGGCGTGTCGAATCGGGGAGGTACTCACCGACATGGGTCAGCGCGCCGTCCAGCGCCTGCTTTACGTAGCCTCGCAGCGATCGCTGGTAGAGTCCTTCCACCAGAGGGTAGACGGGCACCAGGCGGCCCGTGTGGAGTAGGTCTTCCTGTCCCGCCAGGACCTCATATTCCGGGTTTTCGAAGACGAAGGCGCCCCGGAAGGCGGTCGCCTTGCCGCTCAGGACAATGCGGTCGTTGACCTTGAGCGTCCTTGCGACCCAGGGCTGGTTGAACCACGTTACACGCACATTGCCCGTGTCGTCGCCCATGACCGCCTGTGTTGATCGCTTTGAGCCTAGCTGCGTCTCGGTTGCCTCCCACACGTTGACGACAACGGTCTGCTCCTCGCCGAACTTCAGCTCGGAGACGGTGCGGATTTTCGAGTAGTCGCTGTGCCGGTGCGGGAAGAGGTAGATGAGGTCTTCCACCCGCTCAACGCCCAGCCGCTTGAGCTTTGGGACGGTCTTGTCGGTGACGTAGCGGAGGACGGTCACGGGGTCGCTGAGCTTTATCGGCGCGGCAAGCTTCCCGGCCGTTTTGCGTGATGGCGTCGAGGGCTTCGCAGGGGTAGCCGAGGTCGCGCCGTTGGCCGCCGGGACCGGCGCGGCGTTTATCTTGTCGATCGCGCGCTTCGCCCAATCCTTGCGCTCTTCAGGCGTGCGAGAAGAGTACGATGGGTAGTTCCCCAGTACCGGCTTGAGCTCGCCTTCCCACCTGGTCAGGAAGGAGTCCAGGCCGCCAATGACGGCCTTGTCCAGGAAGCCTTCCGCGGCCTCCTTTGCGAGCATTTTGCGGAGAAGCTCAGTTTTCGGGGGTGTGGGTGTAGCCATGCCAGCACAATTGTACTACGTGTGGGGTGAACGGCAAGCGCGATTGGCGTTAACAGTACCCTTACGACGGGCGGGCGCCATCCGCCTTGAGCAGGCCGATCCCGACGGCGCCCGGGCCCACGTGGGTGCCGACGCCGGGTCCGAAGCGCGCGACGAACGGCTCCTTGCGCACGGGCAAGAGGTCCTTGAGCCGGCCGGCGATCTCGTGAGCTATCTGGGGGTCCGTGCAGTATGCGACGCACAGCTCCTCGATGGGCGCGTACCCGCGCGCCGCCTCTTCAAGCGCCGCAACGCCTTTGGCAAAGGTGCGCGCCTTACCGAGCGGCTGGACTTCGCCATCTCGGACGATGATCATGGGCTTGATCTTTAGAATCGTACCAAGCAACGCCTGCGCCTTGCCGATCCTTCCGCCCTTCTGGAGGAACTCCAGGGTGTCGAACAGGGCTATGCACTGCGCCCGGCCCATGGCGCTGTTTGCGACACTGACGACCTCCGACACGGGCGCTCCACGGTTGGCCGCCCACGCGGCAGCGATGGCGACCATCGCGAGGCCCAGAGACGCCTGGAACGTGTCTATCACCTCTATCGGGCAGGAGACCTTGGCCTCGGACTTGGCCTGGTTGGCTGCGTTGTACGTGCCGCTCACCTTGGAGGAGACGTGGACGGAGACGATGGCATCGGCGTCCTTCGCTACTCGCTCGTAAGCCTCCACGAAGTCTCCAATTGATGGCGCGGACGTTGTTGGCATGACCGGCCCGTCGATCAGGCGCTTGTAGAAGTCGTCCGGCGCTATTTCAACACCGTCCTTGAAGGTCTTCTCGCCGAAGATGACCTTCACGGGGACAACGGTAATACCCAGGCTCTTTGCCAGCTCCAGGGGCAGGTCGGAAGCGCTGTCTGTCACTACTTTGACGGGCATTTGATTATCCTTCCTACTCAATGGAAATTATGAAGTGGTAGTGCGGCTGTCCGCCGTACACAAGCTCGCATTCAACGCCTACGAAGGCCTCTCCGATGGACTTCAGGGTCGCTTCGGCATCCTCTTCCGAGACCGGCGCGCCGCGGTATAGCGTCACGAGGCTGCCCGCCGATGCATCCGCTTTCTCCAGCAGCGCGCGCACGAGGCCGGGAAGCGAGTCCCCCGCCGCGACAACCTGCCTGTCCAGCAGGCCGATCAGGGCGCCGGCCCGGACGGTCACGCCGTCCAGCTCAATGTCGCGGATGGCGGTGGTCACCTCGCCTGTGCGTATGCCCTCGATCGCGGACTCCATCTCCTTGAGATTGCCGTCCAGCCCGCTGTCCGGGTTGAAGGCGAACAGCGCTGCGACGGCCTGGGGGATGGACCTGGTAGGTATGACTTTCGCCGGCTTTGAAGCCAGCTCCGCGGCCTGCCTCGCCGCCGGGATGATGTTGCCGTTATTGGGGAGCACGACGACGCTTCCGCCGGGCGCCTGCTCTATCGCAAGCAGGATTTCTCGCACGCTGGGGTTCATCGTATCGCCGCCCTGGATGATCGTCGCGACGCCCAGGTCGGTCAGGACCGCCGCCATCCCCTCGCCCGCTGCGACCGCAATGACCGAGATATCCGATGCGGTCGCCTCCTGCCTGCGCGCCGCCGCGAACTCGACGTGCTGCTCGTCCATGTTCTCGATCTTGACTTGCGCCAGCGTGCCGTACCGGACGCCGGCGCTCAGCACCTTGCCAGGGTCCTCGGCGTGAACGTGCACCTTCACCATCGTGTCATCCCCCACGACGACGGCGGAGCGCGCCGTTTCGGCCATGAGCGCCCGGACGGCATCGACGTCCAGCCCTGCGCCCTTGATTATGAACTGCGTGCAGTAGCCGTACATCTCATCGTCGGCGTCCTGGAGGAACGCGTTGGAAACCCGGCCGGCCGGAGACCCCTGCCTGAAATGAGCGGCGACGGCGTCCGGAGTAACGAGAGCCTCCCCCGCGAGGTGGCGTCGCATGCCCTCGAGAATTATCGCGAGGCCCTGCCCTCCGGCGTCCACCACGCCGGCCTTGCGGAGGACCTCGAGCATGGAGGGCGTGCGGGCCACGGCATCGTTGGCGGCGTCAACCGCGGATGCCACAACACCCAGGACTGTGCGTTTGCCGTCCAGACCATCGTTGGCAGCGGCCGCGGCGCTGGTTATAACAGTAAGGATGGTCCCCTCTACGGGCTTGCCTACCGCCTTGTACGAGTATGCGCGCGCCTGGTTGAGGGCTGCGGCGAGCTCGCGCGGGCCGAAGTTCACCGAGCCGGAGAGGCCGGTGGAGAGGCCCTTGAAGAACTGCGAGAGGATAACGCCGCTGTTCCCCTTGGCGCCCATGATGGCGCCCTTCGCCATGGCGGCGGCAACGGCGCTCGCAGGCGCGCTGTGAAGGGGAGCGGCCTCTTCGTTTACGGCCTTCAGGGTGAGAAACATGTTCGTGCCCGTATCGCCGTCCGGGACCGGGTAAACGTTCAGCGCGTTGATCGCCTGGACGTTCTGCTCCAGCAGCCGGGCCGCCGCCGACAGCATCGCCTTGAGGTCGTCGCCGTCAAGCCGCTCCTCGCCCTTTCTTGACTCTGCTCCACCATTTACCAAGGTTGCCTGCCGGGGTATGTTATGATATATTTTCCGGGTTAAGCTCGGATTCTACTTCAAGACCAATTTACAGTCAAAAGGCCTACTCCACAATGCGATGTGAAATCTGCCTCAAGTCCAGCTCCTCCGGCTACAACGTGAGCCATTCCAAGAGGCACACGAAGACCAGCTTCGTGGCCAACATTCAGAAGGCCACGGTTTTCAAGAACGGAGAGTCGAAGAAGATGACTCTCTGCACGCGCTGCCTCAGGACCCAGTACAAGTCCGCGACCAAGGTATAGCGCGCGGCCCCGAGAATCACCGGCTCCCGGCGGCATAACTGCCCAGAAGCGGTAGACAGAGCCACCAATCCAGCTAACACCTACCTAACACTCGTGCGCGATGCATTTTCGCCGCGCATTATGTAGTCTGGATTCATGCAAATCCTCCTCACAGGCCTAAATCACAAGACTGCCCCGGTAGAGGTCCGGGAGCGCGTCTCCTTCTCGAAGGAGCAGCTCTCCCGCGCGCTGCCGTTGCTGGCGGCCAGGACCGGCGAGGCTGTGGTGCTCTCCACCTGTAACCGTACCGAGGTATACACCGCCACCGACAGCCCCGAGGACTCGGCGCTCGAGATCCGCAGCTTCCTTGCCGACTTTCACGGCGTCGCGATGGGCGACGTTTCTCCTCACCTGTACGACCGCGCAGGCCGCGAGGCTGTGCACCACCTTTTCACCGTTTCTGCCGGCCTTGACTCTATGATTTTGGGCGAGTCCCAAATACTTGGCCAGGTCCGGACGGCATTCGCACTCGCCGCCGAGCACGGCGCAGTCGCATCCGAAGTGTCGCGCCTCTTCCACCGAGCCATCCGAACCGGCCGCCGGGTGCGCGAAGAGACTGAGATATCGCGCAACGCACTCTCGATCAGCTACGCGGCAGTGCAGCTTGCCCAAAAAGTAATGGGCAGGCTCGCAGGCAAGCGCGTGCTCCTGATAGGCGCCGGCGATGCCGGCCAGCTTGTCGCCCGGGCGCTGCGCACCACAGGCGCGGCGGACCTTATGATCGCCAACCGCACGCTCTCCCGGGCCGAGGAGCTCGCCTCCGAGCTGTCCGGCCGCGCGGTGCCGTTCGCCGATATCCCGTCCGCCCTGATCGACGCCGATATCGTCATCGCCGCCACCGAGGCGCCGGAGTTCGTCCTGCGCACGTCCGACCTCAAGGCCGCGTTCGCGCACCGCAACGCCCGCCCGGTATTCCTGTTCGACCTCTCCGTCCCGCTCAACATCGACCCGCAGACGGCGAAGCTGGACGGCGTGAGCCTCTACGACATCGACGACCTATCGGCCATCGCCGAGGAGAACCTTCAAAATCGCCGCAACGCCGCCGACGCCGCCGCGAAGATCGTGGATGAGGAGACGGACGCCTTCATGTCGTGGTGGAGCACACTGGACGCGCTGCCGCTGGTCAAGTCGCTCCGCGCCCAGGCGGAGGATACCCGCGCCCGCGAGCTCGCCCGCGCCGTCCGCAAGCTCGGCGACCTCCCCCCCGAGCAGCTTGAGATCATCGACGCCCTCACCCGTTCCATCACCAACCGCCTCCTCCACGACCCCACCCTCGCCCTCAAGCAGGCCGACGAAGCCGAGCTCAAGGCCATCCGCGCGCTGCTGGGCATGGACGAGGGACATTAGCTCACGCGGGCGGCCCGTTCCTTCGACCCCTCACCTCCACTCGTTCCCCCAGAACCCCCAGTCCACCATCCGACCGCCGTCGTAGACGATGTAGTCCGGCAGGAGCATCATGCCGAGGTGGCTGCCCCAGCACACCGCATCCGGCGTCACGCCGCCGTGGACCGCGACGTACCGCTCACCGTTGAGCGGGTGCGGGAAGAGGGCGAACACGGATAAGCGCTCGCCCGTGTATCTCTTCCCCGCCAGCGTGATCGCGCCCGCCCCGAACTCCAACGGAAGCTTGCCCTTGAACCGCGCCAGGACGGCGTTCGTGGCGTATGTGCCGTACAGGAGGATATTGTTTGCCTTGAGGTCGTCGTCCGCCAGCTCCTTGTCCGGTACTATCGCAAGGTCCACGGAGTTCTCGCCCATGATGCCGCCGCGGTGGACGCCGCCGTTGCGCTTCTTGAAGTAGGCCTGCGCGTCCTTCGCAGCCCATGTGTTGAAGTGCGTCTCCTCGTCCGTGCCCGCCGTTCCCGGCACCATGAGCGCGCGGTCGAAGAACAGGTCCGATATCGGCCCGGACATGCCGCGTCGCTTCTCGCCCGGCGTGCCCGCCGTCGAAACTGACCAGCTCTTGCCATTAATACGGAACGTCAGCCGCTTCGAGATTTCCAGCACGCCCATGTCCTGCCCGTCCACCGCCACGCGGCCGCGTCCCGACCCCACCGGCCCGATGGAGAAGCCGCGGACGTTCGCCGTGGACACGGTCACCGCGCCGCCGTCCTCCAGCCGCGCGTTCACCAGCGCCCTCCGGCCGTAGCGCTCGATCTGGTCTACCGTCACCCAGTACGACCGGTTGTGGCGGAGCTGGTACGTGGCGAGCGCGACGTGGCGGGGGTTGCGGACCTTGTTTTGCTCCAGCATCCACAGGATGAGTTGCTCGTACATGGGGTTCGGCGGCACCTCGTGACCCAGCTTCGCAGTCTCGGTGTACTGGTGTTGGAACCCCTTCTCCCTGAGCAGGCGCGACATCTGCCGCGAGTGCTCCACCGGCACTCCCCCGCCGACGCCCCTGTCCCACGCGCCGAGCTCGATCCACAGCGGCGTGTGCTCCAGGTTCTCCACCAGCAGCGCCGCCGAGCGGGCCTGCCACGACGGCTCCTCCCACTCGCTCATGTGGAACGTGGCGCCGCCGGGCTTCTCCCACAGACGGTAGTCGCAGTAGCCGCAGATCGGCACGCCGGCGGCGAAGAAGTCCGGGTAGTGCGACACCATGTACCAGACCGACGCGCCCCCCATTGATGAGCCGATGACCGTTATGCGGTCACGGTCGATCTCGTGGCTTGCCGCCACCGCCTCAATGGCTTCAAAGACGTCCACCTCGCCATAGTTCTGGTGCACCGAGCCCGGCCCGCACCCCGTCGGGCGCAGCACCACGCACGACTTCCCTCCCCGCCTGGCAATGTCTGCGATCTTCTCCGTGTCCTCCACTGCCTTTTGCAGGTTCGTGATGGCGCCGGGGCTGATCTCCAAGATCAACGGCTTCGGCCCGGGCAGGTCGTCCGTCGCACATACCGCATAGGGATGAAGCTTCAGATCGATCTTGGACCGGAAATACAGAAGCTGGGCCTGGGGGCGCATGTTTTCACCTGCAAAGGCATCGAAGTGTCGTACATGATAGCGGAAAATAGGTAGATATTCGCATTGAGTGATTCGCACCGATGGGTTAGTCTAAAAAGATAAGTGAGGTAACAGATGAAGGTGCTCATTACCGGCGCTGCCGGCGCCGTCGGATCGACGCTCGTTCGCGGGATGAAAGACCGCTACGAATTGCGCGGGTTTGACAGGCAGCCGATGCCAGAAATGGCAGACGCCATTGTCGGCGATGTTGCCGACCCGGAGGCGGTCAAGCGGGCAACCGAGGGCGTTGAGGTCGTCATACACCTGGCCGGCGCGCCCGGCGGCGGCTACCCGTGGGAGGCCGTGCTGCCGAGCAACTTCGTCGGCTGCTACAACGTCTTCGAGGCATGCCGCTTGAACGGCGTGCGCCGGGTCGTCTACGCCAGCCGCGCGGGCATCCTGGGATGGGTGAAGGACACGATGCGCACGGTGGACCAGGTCCCGCGCCCGGACAGCTACTACTCCGCCAGCAAGATCTTCGGCGAGGGTATGGGGTGGATGTACCAGCTCAGGTACGGCATCGAGTTCCTTGGGGTCCGCATCGGCAACTTCAGCCGCACACGCGACCTGCCTGAGCACCCGCACCAGCTCAGCCACGGCGACGCCGTCCGGGTCTTTGAGCGCGCGGCCATTCAACCCGGCGTGAAGTACGAGATCGTATTCGGCGTCTCGGATAGCACATGGCCCATGTATGACATTGACCACGGACGCCGCGTGATCGGGTACTACCCGCAGGACAAGTCGGTGTGGGAGCCGACGAAGGAATAGAAGTTAGTAGTTGGAAGTTAGCAGTGAGTTGAAGACTGGACCAGCAGCCGTTTTGAGAGGGGGAGAAGTATGGCGAAGATCAAGCATATAGCCATAGCGACGCAGCAACCGGAGGAGACGGCAAAGTTCTATCGCGAGACATTCGACCTGCGACTAGTGGGCAAGGTGGACACGGACAACCTGGAGGGTTACTACCTGACCGACGGCAACGTGAACCTGGCCATCGTGCGGTACAAGAACGACGCAATGGCCGGCAACGAGCACGGCAAGGAGTACACGGGCATCCACCACATCGGCTTCCAGGTGGAGGACATGTCCGTTACCGACACTCGCCTTCGCAAAGCGAACTCCGAGCCCCGCAACGACATTAACGGCGCAAAGCGCTCCGAGCTCGGTAAGGCGTACAACGGGCGAAACGTCGCATTCACCTACGCCGGCCCGAACGGCGTCCTGCTGGACGTATCGCACACCGGCTGGGTAGGCACCGGCCAGGCGGACGCCCCGGCACACGCGGGAACGGTCCATCCGACAACGCCGCACCCGTCTACGGCGCACAGCCCCACAACCCCGCATGCGGCCTTCAGGGGCGCAATACACCCCGGTGCCGCAGCGGCGCGCGCTACGAGATAACTCAGCCTCGCTATCAACACAAACGTCAGGGGGGCGGTCGGCATGCCGACCGCCCCCCTGAATTTCTTATCTGACTCCAGCTGCTAGCTCACTGCTAACTGCCCACTGCTCACTACTTCTTCTTGTGGAAGAGGTTGAGCGCAGAGCCCGCCCAGAACCACTGCACCTGGTTAGCGCCGAAGCTGTGGTTCAGGTTCAGCGTCTCGGTCGTGCCGTCTGAGTGCTTGATGAGGCACGTCACAGGCTTGCCCGGCGTCAAATCGGCCAGACCCACAAGGCTGATCCTGTCGTCCTCGCGGACCTTTTCATAGTCCTTCGGGTCCTGGAAGGTCAGCGGCAGCAGCCCCTGCTTCTTCAGGTTCGATTCGTGGATGCGCGCGAAGCCCCGCGCGATTACGGCAGCGCCGCCCAGCAGCCTGGGAGAGAGGGCAGCATGCTCGCGGCTGGAGCCCTCGCCGTAGTTGAAGTCGCCCACTACGACCCACTTCACGCCCTTCGCCTTGTAGTTGCGGGCAACCTTGGATATCGACTGCCCCTTCTCGCCGGTGAGCTGGTTGGTCGTCTTGCCCGTCTCCCCTGTATGGGCGTTGATCGCGCCCATGAACATGTTGTCGCTGAACTTGCCCAGGTGGCCGCGGTACTTCAGCCAAGGGCCGGCCGGGGAGATATGGTCGGTCGTCGTCTTGCCCTTTGTCTTCACCAGCACGGGCATGTCGACGTAGTCCTTCTTGTCCCAGGCCGGGAACGGCTCAATGATCTGCAGGCGGTCGCTCGTGGGCGAAACGCTGACCTGGATCTTGCTGCCGTCGTCCGGCGGCGCGACAAAGAAAGGGTTGCCCTTTGCGAAGCCCTTCGAAGGCACTTCCGGCGCCTGTTTGGGCGCGGTGAGCTTGAACTGCTTCCCGTCCGCGCCGGTCAGCGTGTCTGTCAGCGGGTTGAACGACAGCTTGCCTGCCACGGCCAGGGCAGTCACGATTTCCGGGCTGCCGATGAAGTTCATCGTTTCGGACCGACCGTCATTGCGGCGGGGGAAGTTGCGGTTGTAAGAAGTGACGATCGTGTTCGGCACGCCGTCCAGCATCTTTTCGCGCTTCCACTGACCGATGCAGGGGCCGCAGGCGTTCGCGAGAACGATGGCGTCCACCTTCTTGAGCGTCTGTAGCTGCCCGTCGCGCTCAATTGTCGCGCGGACCTGCTCGGAGCCGGGCGTCACCATGAAGGCGGCCGCGGTCTTGATACCACGGGAAGCAGCCTGCTGGGCAACGTCCGCCGCGCGGCTCATGTCCTCGTAGGAAGAGTTCGTGCAGCTGCCGATAAGCGCGGTATCGATCTTGTCGATGAACTTGCTCGCGGGGTCTGCCACCTCGGCTTTCAGCTTCGAGATAGGCCGCGCGCGGTCCGGCGTATGCGGGCCTACGATGTGCGGCTCCAGCTTCGTAAGGTCGATGTGCACAACCCTGTCGAAGTACTTTTCCGGGTTCTTCACCACCTCGGCGTCCGGCACCAGCAATTCGTGGTTCTTCTCCGCCAGGCGGGCAATAGCCGCGCGGCCCGTCGCCACGAGGTATCGGGACATGCGCTCGTCGTGCTCGAATATGGAGGTCGTTGCGCCGATCTCCGCGCCCATGTTGGTAATCGTCGCCTTGCCGGTGCAGCTGATCGAGCTCGCGCCCGGCCCGAAGTACTCAATTATCGAGTTAGTGCCGCCCTCAACCGTCAGGAAACCAGCGAGGTACAGTATGACGTCCTTCGGAGCGGTCCAGCCGCTCATCGATCCCGTGAGGTAAACGCCGACGTGCTTGGGGTACAGGATCTCCCACGTCAGGCCCGCCATTACTTCCACGGCGTCCGAGCCGCCCACGCCCACGGCGCACGCACCCAGTCCGCCCGCGTTCGGGGTATGGGAGTCCGTGCCGATGATCACGCATCCCGGGAAGGCATAGTTTTCAAGGACCACCTGGTGGATGATGCCCGCGCCCGGGCCCCAGAAGCCCACGCCGAACCTGGCCGAGGCCGTGCGGAGGAAGTCATAGACCTCTTTGTTCTCCTCGATGGACTGCACCAGGTCGAGGCCGCCCTCTGTCCGGGCCTGGATAAGGTGGTCGCAGTGGACCGTCGTCGGCACCGCCGCACTGGAGCGCAGCGTCTGAATGAAATTCAGCATCACCGTCTGGCCCAAAACGTCCTGCAGCGCCACCCTGTCCGGGCGCACCTGCAGGTAGCTCTTGCCGGGAATCAGCTCCTGGTTGACGGCGTCGTCCAGGTGCGAGAGCAGTATCTTGTCCGCAAGTGTCAGAGGCCGGCCAAGGTTCTTCCTGACGGCCTTCATGTTCTTCTCCATGGTGGCGTACACCCGCGTCACCATCTCCGGAGTCGAATTAATCTCAACCATTACCGGTATCCTCCAGATATTCCATTCTCTATTAAGATTATCAAAATAGAACACGGCCCCGATACGTTCGGGGCCGTGTTCTGGAAGTCCTGTGCAATAATCGCAGACACAGGGCCTGGACTAGCCCCTGGTCTGGTTGAAGTACTTGTAGTTGAGGTCTATGTACTTGTCCCACTCCTTTGGAGTGTCCGGCTCTGCGAAAATCGCTACGACGGGGCACACGGGCTCACACGCGGCGCAATCGATGCACTCTTCCGGGTTGATGAAGTACTGGTTGTCATCGTCTGTGGTGTAGATGCAGTCTACAGGGCAGACGTCTACGCAAGCCGCGTCCTTAACGCCTACGCACGGCTCGGCGATAATGTAGGACATCTCTCGTGAACCCTCCCTCAAGGCGCCCCGGCTACCCGGGACACATCCAATAGATTTTCGCGTTCACAATTATAGCGCCGGTGCATATACCGCACAAGCGACTTTCGTAAACGGGGTTCTCATTGCAAACGGTCGCCACGCCACGTATTGTAGCGTGAGTCAACAATTTCTGTTAACCAAAACGCACAGGGAGGGCGCCATGACCGAGCTTCAACCACGGCCTGTGGAAATCGACGAACAGCTCGTGGAGCGCACCTGGAACGACGCGGCCGCGCTGACCGACTGGACGCCCTTCCCGACCGGTTACGGCATCCTCCTGAATGAGCGATACCAGTTCCCAGTGGACATGGCCCTCGCCCGCATGAAGCTGGACTCCAAGCGCCAACTCTTCGTGGACAACCCCATATCATAGGTCACATGGAGGGCGTTACACGGGAAACGCACTCTGTCCGTGAGCACCCCGCCAACCCGGTCTTCAACCCGCACCGCAACTACCCTCACTACATCGTTCCCGACCCGGAAGTCGGCTACCGCCTCTACTACAATCACGCCGGCGGCTGGGTCCAGCATGTGGCCCACTCGAAGGACGGCATAAACTGGGACCTGCCGGACCTCAATGTGGGTGACTTCGACCGCTCCCACATTCCCGACGGCCCGAACAACGTCATCGGCGCGGGTGAGATAAACGGCCTGTTCTACGAGCCGCACGACCCTGACCCCGACCGCCGCTGGAAGATGATCGTCCGTCCGACTACCAGAACGTTCAAGCACAAGCGCTGGCCCTATCTGAACCTGTCCCCCGAGAAGCGGGACCAGATGGGCGTCCCGTACGAGCTCCGGGTCTCGCCGGACGGGTACAGGTGGAAATTCGAGGCCGAAACGAACCACTGGAAGGGCCCAACGGCGGACTTCGACGCGCCGACCTACCAGCCCTATGCCGGCAGCGACGTTTTCCGAACACGCTGGGACCCCGTGCTCCGCAAGTACGTCGGCAATACGAAGCACCGCATCGGCCCTGATTTCCGCCTCTCCTCTATTTTCCACTCCGCCCGCGTCGTTGGCCAGATCGAGAGCGACGACCTTACCCACTGGTCCGCCCCACGCATCTATGCCTACCCGGACAGCATTAACGCCGCCCACCAGCCGCTGAACGGCATGCACGGCATTTACGAGGCGGACGGGTACCCGTACGAGAGTATGTGGATGAGCAATTTGTCCATGACCAACTACACTCCCGCCACCAACAGGCAAATGCGCGACCATAACTTGATGGACTCGCGCCCCTATATAAAGCGCAACTGGATCCGGGCAGCCGCCAGCCGCAACGGTCGCCACTGGTACTACTTCGGCGACCGCAAACCCCTCGTCCCCCTCGGGCCTGACGGAGCATGGAATTCCGGGTACCTCCGCGCCGTGAACCTGGTCACCACGGGCGGCCCCATCGTCAAGGGCGACGAGCTCTGGTTCTACTACCGCGGCAGCACGATCGACGGGCCCAAGAACACATGGGGCCACGCGATGGGCATCGGCATCCTCCGGCGAGACGGCTTCGCCTCGCTCAACGCGGGACCGGACGGCGGACTGGTTATCACACGCCCGTTCGTATTCGAAGTCGAAGGCAGGCTCCACGTCAACGTCGACGCCGGCAAGGACGGGTCCCTGCGCGCATCCGTCGTGGATGAAGACACGGCCGAGCCGCTGCCTGGCTTCACCGAGGCCGATAGCTCGGTCGTCGTTGGCGACTCCCCACGGGCGCGCGTCGGATGGCGCGGCCATGAAACGTTGTCGCCCCACAAGAAGCGATACGCCCGCCTCGCGTTTCACCTGAAGAACGCGCGACTGTATTCGTTCTGGATAGAGTAACGGCAGCCACAAGTCGGATAGCAACGGGCGCACATCTGTGCGCCCCTACGAAAACCGGCCCCGCCGGTGACAGCGACCTCTCGTATCAGGCCGCTTCTCGGTGCGCTGGCGTTTACAGGAGGCCGCTACTTGACATTCCGCCCGCCCGCGTGATTACCTTTTCAGGTTCGTAGCGAAGCTGCGCAAGTCCATCTTCCCGCGAGGCGTTCATGGGTCAGCTTGAAGGAAAAGTCGCCATCATCACGGGCGCCGGCACCGGCATCGGCAAGGGCATCGCCCGCGCGTTCGCACGGGAGGGCGCGTCCCTGGTGCTCGCTTCCCGCAACACTGAGCACCTCCGCGAGACCGCCGCCGAGGCCCATAGCCTGGGCGCAAAGGCGATCGTCGTTCCCACGGACGTGACGGACGAAAAACAGGTCATCGCGCTGTTCGAGGGGACGATGAAGGAGTTCGGCGCGCTGGACCTGCTCGTGAACAACTCCGGCGTCTTCGACGGCGGCCCCATCGACCAGATATCGCTGGAGACATGGAATAAGGTCGTCGGGGTCAACCTCACCGGCGTCTTTCTCTGCACCCGCGAGGCGATGAAAATTATGAAGCCGCGACGCGCCGGTCGTATTATTAACATGGGCAGCATCTCAGCGCAGATGCCCCGCAAGAACGCCGCGCCGTACACCACTACCAAGCACGCGCTCGTGGGACTCACCAAGGCGACCGCGCTTGAGGGCCGGGAATACGGCATCACATGCGGCGCCCTGCACCCGGGCAACGTGCGCACGGAGCTGCGCGCCTCAAGCATTCGCCCACAGGACCACGAGCCCATGATGACGCCGGACGACATAGCGGTGGCAGCCCTCGCAATGGCGGTCCTGCCGCCCTACGTGAACATGCTGGAGTCGATCGTCCTGCCAGTAGACCAGCTCTACCTGGGTAGAGGGTAATGCCGATGATCGCCATAGACGGGCCGGTCGCTTCCGGCAAGAGCGCCGTCGGCCGCCGCGCCGCAAGGCGCCTGGGCTACCGCTTTCTGGACACCGGCTGGATGTACAGGGCCGTCACGTGGGCCGCCATTCACCGCCAGGTGAACATCCTCAACGAAGACGCGCTTACCCACCTGACCCACCACATCCAGATGGAGCTCGTCCCCGGCAAAGACAACGGGGACCGGCTGGTGCTGGACGGAATCGACATGACGGACCATCTGCGCGACCACGACGTCCAGTGCCATGTCTCGCCCGTCTCGGCCGTGCGCGGCGTCCGCGAGGCGCTCGTCGCCCAGCAGCGGAGCATTGCCTCGAAGGGCAGCATCGTAATGGTTGGACGCGACATCGGTACCGTGGTGCTCCCGGACGCCGAGGTAAAGGTCTTCCTCACCGCGTCTCTGGACATTCGCGCCCGGCGCCGCTACGAGGAAGTCAGGGCGGGCGGCGTGACGTACGAGGAGGTGGTCGCCGACCTGCTGCGTCGCGACAAGATCGACAGCGAGCGCGCGGAGTCCCCGCTCAGGCAGGCGGGCAACGCCGTGCTGATCGAGACGGACCGCCTTACGGTGGATGAGATCGTCGACCGCATCATGGGCCTCGCCAGGGTGAAGACCGCGAATGAAATCCCTTAATCCTACCTGCAACTTCCTGCAGCGGATAACGTTGCGCATCTTCGCCGACTACAGGGTGGAGGGGAAAGAGAACGTCCCGCCCATGGGACCGATCATCATCGTCGCCAACCACTGCAGCAACTTCGACCCTCCCCTGCTCTCGACCAGCCTGCCACGGCGCGTCCGCTTTCTGGCCAAGCGGGAGATGTTCAAGAACCCGTTCTTTAGGTGGTTCTTTACCTCGTACGGCGCCCACCCGGTAAACCGCGAAGGGCTGGACATCACAGCCTACAAGTGGATGCTGGAGCAGCTCAGCAAGGATGCCGCGCTCGTGATTTTCCCGGAGGGCACGCGCAGCCGCGGCGGCGGAATGAAGCGCGCGCTCCCCGGCGTAACGCAGGTCGCCATCAAGTCCCAGGCTACGATTCTACCTGTCGCCATCACCGGCACCGAAAAGCTAGGCTCGTGGCTCCGCGTCTTCAATCCCACCGGCAAGATACGCGTCAAGATCGGCCAACCCTTCACCCTCCCCATCATCGAAGGCAAGCCGGACAGGGTCGTCCTGGACTCGATGACGGATATGATCATGGGCCGCATAGCCATGATGCTTCCGGAAAGCTACCAGGGCGTGTACAAGCAGGGCGCAAAGGCGTCCCAGGCCCAGGCGAAGGCGGACGCGCCGAAACAGTGAGCCGCCGCTGAATTCGGTATGGGGGTCTGAGACCTGCCCATGCCGGACCCGCCGACCCCTTTTTCCCCTCTCTACTTTCCTTCAGGCGTGGTATAACTCTTGGTGAGGGCTTAAATTATCTCCATCACGCTTCAGGCTCCCCAGATCGCGAGGTTGAACACCTATGTGCGGAATTCTTGGCTATACAGGCGCGCGCCAGGCCGCCCCACTCCTGCTTGATGGACTTGCCACGCTCGAATACCGGGGCTACGACAGCGCCGGCATCGCCGTCATCGGCGCAGGCGGCAGCCCGGAGGTGCGGAAGTCCCAGGGCAAGCTGGCCAACCTGCGCGCCACGCTCAACGGCCAGGTCCCCCAGGGCGTCTGCGGCATCGGCCACACGCGCTGGGCCACCCACGGCCGCCCCAGCGACGACAACGCCCACCCCCACACCGACTGCCGAAACGAGGTCGCAGTCGTCCACAACGGCATCGTTGAGAACTACCTTGAAATCAAGCGGGAGCTACAGGCAAAAGGCCACGAGTTCCTATCGCAAACGGACACGGAGTGCATCCCGCACCTCATCGAGACTTACCTCATGGAGGAGTACCCGTTCGAGGAGGCGGTCATGAAGACCGCCGGCAGGCTCCGCGGCGCGCAGGCCGTCGTCGCCGTCTCCCGGCGCGACCCCGGAAAGATCGTCGCGTTCCGGCTGGGCAACGCAGGCGGCATCGTCCTCGGCTACGGGAAGGGCGAGATGTTCCTCTCTTCCGACCTCCCTGCCCTGCTGCCGCATACACGGCGCATCGCGTACCTGGCAGGCGGCGAGACGGTGGTGCTGACGCCTGGCGGCGCCGCATACCGCCGCGTGGACGGGTCAGCGATCACCAAATCCCCGACCCACGTCCCTTACGACGCCGTCTCCGCAGCGAAGGGCAGCTACAAGCACTTCATGCAGAAGGAGATAGCCGAGCAGCCGGAAGCCGTTATCAACACGATGCGTAATCGCGTCTCTTTCGACAAGGCCACGGTCGAAATGGAGGAATCGCTGCTGGCGAAGATTGACGTCGACAGGATAGACCGCGTCGTGATCGTAGGCGTGGGGACCAGCCTGCACGCCGGAATGGTGGCGCGCCACTGGATGGAGCAGTTCGCCGGCCTGCCGACTGAGGTCGACAATTCATCGGAGTTCCGTTACAGGGACCCAATCCTGAACGACCGCACGCTGGTTGTCTCTATCAGCCAGTCCGGGGAGACGGCAGACACCCTCGCCGCGATGGAGGGCGCCGCCCATAAGGGCGCGAAACAGATAACGCTTACCAACTACGATGGCACTCAGACGACGCGCATCGCCGACGGGACAATTCTCATACGTGCCGGAATGGAGATCGGCGTAGCCGCCACAAAGACGTTCCTGTGCTCGCTGACAGCGCTGCACATGCTCGCCATTTACCTTGGGATCAAGCGCGGCACACTAAACGGGGAGCGCGTCGCCGGCCTCATCAAGGAGCTCGCCCACCTGCCGGAGATGCTCGGCAACCAGGTGCTTCCGAATCCTGTCTACGAACGCCTTGCAGATAAATACTCCCGCTACAAGGACGTCCTCTACCTGGGCCGCGGGATAAACTTCCCGATGGCGATGGAGGGCGCGCTCAAGCTGAAGGAGATCAGCTACATCCACGCCGAAGGGTACCCTGCCGGCGAGATGAAGCACGGACCGATATCGCTCATCGATGAGAACATGCCGGTCGTCGCCCTGATCCCCCACGACAACCTGTACGAGAAGATGCTCAGCAATATCCAGGAAGTAAGGGCGCGCGGCGGGAAGGTGATCGCGATCTGCACCGAGGGCGATGTCGAGCTGCCGAAGATCGCAGACGACGTTATCTTCACGCCGAAGTCGTCCCCGCTCATCAGCCCAATGCTGATGGCGGTGCCGATCCAGCTACTCGCCTACCACATCGCTGTCCGCCGCGGCTGCGACGTTGACCAGCCCCGCAACCTGGCCAAGTCCGTCACCGTAGAATAGGAGAGACGTCGGCAGTGGATTAAACTAGTCCCCTTGTGCAAAATTGGGGAATTGTCAGCGGAAACAGCCACTGCGTCGGAGTGCGGCCTAACGTTTCTCCATCCTGGACGGCACAGATGATAAATACCATGCAGGCGTCCCTGACGGTGCGCGGCGGCCCTAATAGCGGCATGACCGTCACCCTTTCTAAACGCCCGGTTACCCTCGGAAGGCGATACGACAATGACATCGTCGTCGACGAGGCCACCGTATACCGCCGCGCCACGCCCTCATCATGGAGACCCCGTCCGGCGTCGTAATTCGCGACCTCAACACCACCAACGGCACATACGTTAATTTCGACCGAGTAGGCTCCTGCGAGCACTCGCTCAAGAGCGGAGACCGCATCCGCCTGGCGGGCAGCGAAGTAGTTATCGTTTACCTGCAGGAGGGGTACAACACGGTCAAAATGGATACCCCGCCTGCCTTCGCGGGGGAGGCGGTCTCTTCGAGCAGAAAGGCGTCGGCGACTGAGGATGCCGGAGAGTCACTGGCGCCCAAAGACACCGCACTGCTCAAGTATCTGGAATCGCGACGTAGCGAAGTTGTGAGCCGCGAGGATATCGTGAAGCGGGTGTGGCCGGAGCTTCCTGCCGGCGTAAACACGGAGCTACTGGTATCCGAGTCCGTCAACAGGGTCCGAGCGAAGCTGGGCGACGACCCGGCAAAACCGACCCACATTATCACAGTCGGTGAGTTCGGCTACCTTTTCATCTGACGCATCAGCTTTACTGTAATTCGGGGGCTAACGTTAATGGTGTCTATACCGCCGGGGAGCAGTCTTGGTAGGTACAGGGTTATTCAGCAACTTGGGCGCGGCGGCATGGCCACGGTCTTCAAGTGCCACGATCCCGACCTTGACCGATACGTCGCCGTCAAGGTGCTGCCTTCCTATTACAACGATGACCCCACCTTCATCGCCCGCTTCGCCCAGGAAGCCCAGACCGTAGCCAAGCTGAACCATCCGAATATCCTTCAGATTTACGACTTCGGCTCGGACAAAGGCTTTTCCTACATCGTCTCGGAGTACCTCCCGGGCGGCAACCTTCAAGACAAGCTCAAGGGCGAACCACTCCCCCTGGACGAAGTTGTCAAGTACATGGCGCCCCTGGCAAGCGCTATGGACTATGCCCATGCTCAAGGCATAATTCACAGGGACTTGAAGCCTTCCAACGTTCTCCTGAGCTCCGACGGCAAACCCATTCTGGCGGACTTCGGACTCGCCCGCATGATGGAGTCTGCCGTCAGGTTCACTCAGGCCAACCAGGCCCTGGGCACCCCGGAGTATATGGCCCCTGAGCAGGCGATGGGCGCGGATGCCGACCACAGGTCCGACCTGTATGCCCTGGGCATCATTATCTACCAGCTCCTGGTGGGACAGACTCCCTTCCGGGCAGACACGCCCGCGGCCACGCTTATGGCCCATGTCCACTGGCCGCTGCCGTTGCCAACTACCCTGAACCCGAACATCGAGCCGCGCCTTGAGGCCACACTCCTCAAGGCCCTGGCCAAGGAGCCGGACGACCGCTTCCAGTCCGCCGGGGACCTCATAGACGCCCTGACAATGTCCTCTCGAAAGAAGGACTTGATTAACGAGGCCGACCTTGGCGCGACTGCCGTGATCGATACTTCCAAGGTGCGGGGCGCGCCGGACATGGAGGGCGCAACGCTCGTCATGGGGCAGGGCGCCACTCAGGCGATTCCAAAGTACCAGGCGCCCTCGCGCGGAACCCAGGCAGCCAAGCCCGCTCAACGCCCAACTGCGGCGTCGGGCCGCGCCGCCGCGCCGCCAACCGCACCCGGCCAAACACGGCGGCCAAGCCCGGGACCGTGCCGGTGCCTTTGCCTGCCAAGAAGGGCCCGCCCATGGCGCTCATACGGGGCGGCGCCGTGGCCGTGGTGGCGGCCGTCGCGGTCGGCGCATTCATCTTCATGAACGGCGGCAAGGGCGGAGAGACTGCCAACACGCCCGTGCCAACCAACATACCGGTAGCCGCGGTGGCCACGAGCACGCCACAGCCCGGTATGAGTCCTGCAGAGATACTCTCCGCGCTCAGCCGCATGCAAAACGATGCCAAAGAGGCAATTCCCCAGATACGACAGATTGATGCGAAGTCGCCTCTGGAAGCGGACTTCAAGACCCGGACCGAGCTCGAGGGGATTACCCGCAGCTTCTTCAAGCGCGAGGCGCTACGTGACCAGGTCTTCGAGACCGAGGAGCTTTACAAGGCCCTGGGAATGATGGCTGAGAGCGAGAGCCTGGAGGAGATTCTGGTCGGTATTCAAACGCAACAGGTCTCAGCACTCTTCGACGACGCTGCCGGCAGGTTCTACGTCGTCAACGACGGCACGACCGTCGGCCCGCGCGACGAGCTCGCCATAGTTGCCGCTTACATGAGCGGCATGCAGCAGCAGAATTTCAACGTCGCAGAAATCCGTCGAAAAGCCGGCGAGTTCAGCCTTGATGAGCTTCGCGCAGTCGACGCCATGATTAAGGGCGATATTGCACAGGTGCTCGACGGGTACATATCTAGGAACATGACGCAGGCGGAGATTTCGACGCTGTCCGCGCCACTGGCTGAGAACAAGCTACTCGCCGCCCCGAAGGTGGTGCGAGCGGTAAATAACTTCCAGTCACAGGAAGGCGAGACATTCAGCTACGAGCTATTCGGCGAGGACGGCTGGAACGGCGTAGACCGCGCCTACACTCGGCCTCCGGTTTCCACTGAGCAGGTCATACACCCGGCCAAGTATTTCGTCAACGAAGAGGTGGTTCACACCATCGTTCCGAATATCGCGAACCGCATGGGCGGCGGCTGGAGCCAGGTCAGCGGCAACGCCATGGGTGAGCTGCTGATTCGCACCTATTTGCTGGAATTCCTCGGCGACCAGCAGGCGGGCGACGCCGCAGCCGGTTGGGGTGGGGACCGCTACTCGCTGATGGTCGGCCCGAGCGGAGAGAAGCTGCTCATCGCAAACATCGTGTGGGACACCAACTTGGACGCCAAGGAGTTCTACGACGCCTACGCCGCATTCATGTCCGCCAAGTACGCCGGACAAAACATCGAGATAAACAGGACAAACACCGTCAGCCGCTGGATTGTGCCCAACAAGGAGGCCATTTTCCTCGGCAAAAACGCGTTCGCGACCGTACTGATGATCGCCAGCAACAGCAAGGATGACAAGGCGCTTCTTGAGACGGCCTTCCAGAAGCTCACAGAGGCGCTCCAGGAGCAGTCACCCTTGGTCGGACGGTAACGTGGCCCCAGACCGACAAAGGAGCCGCGCCTTTCCCCTGCCGAACAGAGGATAGGCGCGGCTCCCTTCATTACTCCTGATTACTTCTACAGCCGGCGTTACCTCACCGTAACGTCTGAAGCCCCCGCAGAAATCCTCAGATCGATCCTGTTCGTCGCCGTGTCGTAGTCCGAGGACTGGTGCACGTCTCCCACTTTCGGGAAGCGGCTCGCAATGTCTATGGATGAGAGCCCGGACTCGTTTGTGATCCTCGCGGCCACGCCCTGCGGGATCCGTACGCTCACGTCCGCCGCGCCGGCGCTGATCTTGGCGATCACGTTTCCAGCATTCGCCGGCATGGTCACATCCAGGTCCGCTGCGCCGGTGCTGATGTCCACACTCGTCGCCCGCAGCTCCATCAGGTCAAGCTCCATGTCCGCCGCGCCGCTATCCAGGTCGAATCTGACTGTTGGGGAACGTGACAGGTTGATGGTCCATTCTACGTCACCCCTGCCGAACCAGGAGAATGGCCCGCCGTCAGTCCGGCTGATTGTGAGCGTCCCGTCACTGCCGTTCCTAGTCATCACGGCCTCCGCCGGCTCCCCAGGGTTCTGCAGGCGCGCCTCGAACAAGTTAGTTGACCCGGCAGGTAACGTCCCTACCCGCAGTCGCCCTGCTCCAAAATCCACGTTCGCCTGGATGGTGCGAATGTCGCCGAGCGGCTCTGACAATGTCGTAACCTGCCCGCCGGAGCTGAACACATCGTTGTTTGCGGCGTACACAATTGCGCCAACCAGGACTGCAATGAGCGCCACAGCGACGACCGCAGCTACTGTTTGCGAAGCGGACCTGAATATGATACCGACTCCCACAAGGATTATGATCACCGGCCAGAGGCGCCAGAGGTCCGACCATATGGAGCTTGGAAGAACGTCCAGGTTCTGGAGCAGGAAGATGACTCCCAGGGTGACCAGTACTACAGCGAAGATTGGTATGCCGACCCTGTTGCCGTTTAACATGGTCTTACCTCCGCGCCCTGCCGAGTATCAACAACAGGCCGATGGCGATCAATACGACGGGCCAGATAACGCCCCATTCCAGCCAGCTGAATACCCCAAAGTTGATCAGCAGGAACAGTATGCCCAGGGCAATTATCCCGAGCCCTATGACCTGCGCGCCCTTGTTGCGAGACTCGGAATATCGACGAGGTGAAAAGTCGGGCGCAATCTCCGGCGCCGGCTGGCCGGCAATATCAGCCGGCGGGGTGCCGGAAGACGACGCAGGAGGAACGATGGACTCCTGCTCTGGAAGTATTATGGCGAGGACAATGTAGATGATGATCCCTGAAGCCCCGGCGAAGACCAGCAGCACGAAGGCAAGTCGAATCAACGTTGGATCGACGTCGATGTACTCTGCGATCCCGCCGGCCACGCCGGCAATCATGCGGTTCTTCCTACTCTTGTACATTCTCTTATTCATGTCGCCTCCTCTGGCCTGACAGGAAACGGACACTCATTCACAGTTACATTTTTGCGGTTCACCGTCAAATCGCCGTGAACACGGGCGCCGAATCCGTGAAAAGCGTGCGCTAAAGGGCGCTATTCGTCCGTCGTGCCAAGAAGAGTGTTCAGAATCGTGCTGACGACAGCCACGATCAGGGCCGCCACGAACGCCCACATGATGTTTTCCACCTCGACAGCCAGGTCCAGCAGACTCGCAAGCCAGACCGCCAGAAGCAACATGAGCGTGTTGATGACCAGCGCGAAGAGCCCCAGTGTGAGGCACGTCAATGGCAGTCCGATCAGCTTGACAAAGGGCTTGATGACCGCGTTAACCAGTCCGAAAATCAGTGCGGTGCCAAGCAGCGCCTTCCAGTCGGCGATGTCGAGGCCCGGCAATAGCTCCGCCGCGAGCCATAGGGCCAGGGCGTTAATAAGGAACCTGATCGCCAGCAAGACTATCCCTGAAGGGCGCTTGTCCTTCTCGTCACGTGCCATGCTGGATCCCTCCATTCGCTGATGCTGAACGATTTACCCTCTTCTGCATCGTACGCGAATCGGTATCTGGATTCAATTACGTGACCTGGCCGTTCCGCTTGACAGAAGCGTTGTGTTCTACCATAGTACCTGTCGTTCAAATAATTCATCACGAGGTGCAGCATGGTGGCCTCCTTTTCGTGGCCCCGCCCCGTCACGGTCCCGGGAATACAGTCGTTCAGGGCCACAGAGGTCACGCCGCCTCCCGCCTGGGCGCTGATGGAGCGCAGGCTCTTCAAGCTTATTGAAGAGTCTTGCGAGCTTGCCGCATCCAGGTACTCTCGGCCGGACGGCAACTGCTACGCAATCCACGATGTAGACGACACCTACGAGAGCCGCTCGATGCGTGGCCTTTTTTATGCCATGGGCGGAAGCGACCGGATGCTGGAGATCGCATACCGCTCCTGGGAGTCCACGACGGCGCTCTACAGCGACGGCGTGGCCCGCAGGCCGGACGATCCTGCCTTCACGAACCCTCGGTTCAGGCCGCAGCTTCATAACGAGTACTATACGGACGCAGGCCCCTACGACTGGTTTCACATGGGGGAAGGAAACCAGTCTTTCTACGACTTCGGCCTGGCCGACCCCACTAACCCGCAGATGCACGCCCGCGCGCGCCGTTTTGCCGGCCTCTACCTGGGTGAGGACGCATCCGCGCCGAACTGGGACCCCGTTCACAAGATAATCCGCTCCACGTTTCACGGCTCTCTCGGACCCAAGTTCAAGATGGAGCCGGATAGGACCAGGTTGTACCTGGACCCGGTCTATGGAAAACCCGAGCAGAACCGGGGATACGCCCAGCGCACGAACCTGCATCCCGTAATCAAAGACCTGGACAATAACTGGTTTGACGACCCTGCGCGCCGCGAGGAGGTCTGCCGTCTCTTTGACGAGATTATCCTGAACGGCGATGTCCCGGACAACCTCATCTGCACCGCCCTCATCACGAACGCGTACCTGTACACCGGTGATGACAAGTACAAGAAGTGGGTCCTGGACTACACTGAGGTCTGGTTGGAGCGCGCAAGGGCAAACGGCGGGATTATCCCCGACAACGTGGGGCCGACCGGAAAGACGGGTTAGAACCGCGGCGGGCAGTTCTGGGGCGGGCTGTACGGCTGGAACAGCCGCTGGTCCGGAGACCACATCATGATGGGGGCTGTCATCGCCTCCACCTGCTCGCTGCTCCTAACCGGGGACTATGGCTACCTGGAGCTGATCCCCGGCCAGATAGAGGCCCTCGTCAAGATGGGCAAGGTGCGCGAGGACGGCCACCTGCTCATACCAACCCGAATCACCGAGAAGGGCTGGACTGAGTACAAGACCTTGTGGGTGCGCGAGCTGGCGCACCTGTACCACGCATCGATGGCGCCGGGCGACCGCGACCTTTTCAACCGCCTCTACAAGGGTGACAAGGAGAGCAACTGGCGAGAGATCAGGCCTGAGCCGGACCGCCGGAGCGGGAACTCCGAGCGGGCGCGCTTCCTGTACTACGAGGGAAAGAACGCGGACTGGTCTGTGACCATCCTTTCCTCCGAGTACGAGCAGGTGCTCAAGCAATTCGAGCTTATGGTCAATGACCCGCGGTCTACGGCGGAGATAGCCAGGGACAGCCGGTGGCCGGCCAACCCGTGTGTGGTGAAGGGCCTGACGCAGGTCACGATGGGCGCTCCGCAGACGATCTACAACGGCGGGCTGAACCGGGCTACCGTACGCTACTTCGATGCAGACCGCGCCCGCCCCGGCCTGCCGCCGGACGTTGCCGCACTGGTGGACAGCCTCGGCCGGGACCACGTGGGCGTCCACCTGGCAAACACCAGCCGCACCGAGACTCACCGCCTGATCATCCAGGCGGGAGCGTTTCGCGAGCACGAATTCACCCAGGTGGGGGTTGGGGATCCTGGGCTGGGGGCTGGCTCTTCTCTCCCCCCTCGGGGGAGAGATACAGAGAGGGGGTCTTCGCCCCCCCTCCAAGTCAACAGCAAGCACTTCGAGGTTGTCCTGCCGCCTTCCGCGAGCATTCGGATCAACGCCGGGCTGAAGCGCTTCTCCAACAAGCCCAGCTACGCGTTCCCCTGGCATGGGGACAAGGCGCCGGTGATTTAGATACGGGATTACGGGACAGAATGCAGTGTAGCTGCACAGCATGCTGTGCAGCTACACGGCCCGCACTCTTCCAGGCACCACGAGGCGGCTACGGCGCTCCGCCTGACGGCGTGTCCGTGAACCACAACGATTCAATGTAGAAAGGCGGCGGCACGTCCCGGCAGCCTCCTGCACAACCACTCGCGTGATAGTTGTGTTCGCGCCTCCGAGGTCGGCCAGCGGGATGCTTACCCAGTACCAGCCCTCCGGCCCGAGGTCAGCGTACTCGTTCATAGCGACGCGCCGTATTGTCCGCCCGTTCGCGTCCCGCATTGCCACGATCAGCTTCGGCAGCGGGCTGCCGTTGGGATTAATCACGAAGTCAAAGTGAGTATATGGCGTGGTGTTGAAGGTCGGCTTGCGAAGCTGCAGCCCCGCCCACCCCCTGTTAAACCTCACCTCCATCGACCTCCCGCCCGTGAGGACTGGCGACAGCGCCCTCGGGTCAACCTCCGCATCCCAGCTCCAGTTATCCCAATGAAGGTCCTCGTCGTAAACGAACCGATCGGTGGAAGGCCCCGGCGGCGCGCCTTCCAACCGCACGAAACGCAGGTCGTCGATATAGAAAGGCGACGGCGTTATGCCCGCCCCCTCCTGCACCACCACACCGGTGACTGTCCGGTCTCTCGCTCCGAGCTGTTCGAGCGGGATGGTGACCAGGTACCATCCGGCGCTCGTCGGCCGGGAAACCGCATATATGGATACACGATTGATCAGCCTGCCCGTGCTGTCTTTGAGGCCGATTCGCAAGTCAGGCAACGGGTCCCCATTCGGGCTGATAAAGAACTGCAGGTTCGAGTACGGCGTCGTGTCGAAGCTCGCCCTGTGAAGCTGCAGCCCGCCCCCAAGCCTGGTGAACATCACGCCAAGGGACTTCGTCCCCACGTAGACCGGAAACTGCGAGATGGGGTTCACGGTCGCGTCCCATCTCCAGTTGTCCCAGCGGAGCGACTCGTCGTACACGTCGTGCGCCCGCGACTGCGGATCGCTCGACCCGACGAAGCGCATGTCATCTACGAAGTAGGTTGGCTGCGCAGCCCCGGCGTTTTCCTGAATGGTCACCCGCGTGATGGTAGTGGCTACTGCGCCGAGCTCGTTCAGCGAAACTGCGACGGTGTACCAGCCGCCTGACGTTGGGTCCATGTAGATGCCGGCCGGATGCTCTTTATGATCCCCCCGCTGCTGTCGTGCAGCATGACGCGAAGATCCGGAAGCGGCCTACCTTTTGGATGGAGCGTGAACCGGAGGTGCGTGTACGGCCCGGCGTAGAACGGGGCCGGCGCATGGAACGATAGACCGGCCCAGGCCGCGTTGTGTGTCACGGCCATCGATCTGGAGCCTTCAAACACCGGCGATGTGCCGGCGGGGTCCACGGTCGTGTTCCAGCTCCAATTCTGCCAGTACGCCGCGTCATCGTAAACGACGCCCGAAGAGAAGTCCGCGCGCGCCGAATCGCCAATCGCCGCGGCCGCGAGCGCCGCCACTGCGAGCACTGCGGCGACCAGAGCCTTCGAAGTCCATCCCATGCTCCACCGCCTTCCCTACCACCCTCATGGCCCTTATGCGCACATAATAGGCCCGCCGGCAACGGTCCACTTCGTACAAAGGCAGTATGGGCGCCAACTGCCGGACTAGTTTGAATCCAGCAAGAACTTTCGCCGGCTTGAAGAATTCAGGCCGTCGTGTATAATACGGCCCTCCCGCCCACCCGGCGTCTGTCCGACAAGCACCTTTCATGGAGAAGATCAATGGCAAGGGTTTCCATGCCCGGACTTCACCGCGTAACCGCTACGGAGGTCGCGCCCCCGCCCACATGGGCCCTGATGCAGCGCCGCCTGTTCAAACTCGTCGAGGACGCAGGGATACTCGCATCCGAAAAGTACGCGCGCCCCGACGGCGGGTGCTACTCGGTCCACGACGTGGACGATACGTATGAGAGCCGTTCCATGCGCGGGATCTTCTACGCTATGGGCGGCGGCGACAAGATGCTGGAAATCGCCCACAAGTACTGGAACTCCTCCACCGCGTTCTACAACGACGCCACCGTCCGACGACCCAGCGACCCCACGCACCCCATGTTCATGGTGCAGCTCCACAACGAATACTGGAACCACGCAGTCCCATTCAACGCGGACTGGTTCCACATGGGCGAGGGCAACCAGTCGTTCTACGACTTCGGCGTCGCCGATCCTACCAACCCGGACATGCGCCGGCGCGCGAACCGCTTCGCCGAGATGTACATCGGCGATGACCCTGAGGCGCCAAATTACGACAAGAAGCACAAGATCATCCGCTCTCCCCTGCACGGCTCCGAAGGGCCGCTCTTGCACGCGGACGTTAAGTACCGGCTCATTCACGAGGACGGCCACACCACCGGGGCGCTGGAGCTCGTGCGCCATTGGCTTGATTCGCGCTCGCTCGGCGATTTCGGCCACAGGCGCTCGCGCCTGGTGGACTACAAGCCCAGCGACAAGCCGCTGGTGACGCCGCTCCACCCCATCGTCAAGGAGCTCGAGCCGCTCTGGTTCGAGGACCCGGCGCGGCGCGACGAGATAATGAAGCTCTTCGACGACATCGTCCTCAACGGCGATGAGCCCAGCAACCTGTGCACAGTCGCGCTCGTTACCAACGCCTACCTGTACACCGGCGACGCTAAATACAAGAAGTGGGTGCTGGAGTACACCGGCGCGTGGCTGGACCGGATCAAGAAGAACAAGGGCATCATCCCGGATAACATCGGCCCCACGGGCAAGATCGGCGAGAAACGCAACGGCCAGTGGTGGGGCGGCCTCCACGGCTGGATGACCGCTGGCGCGTCCGACCGCATGTTCATCTCCATCACCATCGCGGCCGAGCTTGCCCACCTGCTGAGCGGCGACGCCGGCTACCTGGAGGTCCTGCGCTCACAGATCAAGGTGATGTTCGACAACCACAAGATTCGCGACGACGGACAGATTATCTTCCCCACGCAGCACAACGAACAGGGCTGGGGCGGCTACGGCCCAATGCGCCCGCGCCGGGGCATCTTCCACCTCGCGCACCTCTACCACGCCTCGTTCGCGAAACAGGACTACGACTACATCGTCCGACTGCGCGAGGGGGAGCGCGAGATCGACTGGAACGAGGCGCCGGTCATTGGCGACCGCGGCGGCGCGGGAAGCGAGTACAGCCGCTTCCAGTACTACGACGGCAAGAACCCCGACTGGCCGCTTAAGACCCTTACCGCGGACTACCAGGACGCGCTGGGACACTACGAGTTCATGATCAACGACCCTCGCGACACCGCGGCGATAGCCCGGGACGCGAAGTGGCCGCCGAACCCGGTGATTGTCAAGGCGCTCATCCAGACGACGATGGGCGGTCCGCAAACCATATACAACGGCGGGCTGAACCGCGGCAACGTCCGCTACTTCGACGAGGACCGCGGCCGCCCCGGCCTCCCGCCGGATGTCGCCGCGCTGGTAGACAAGCTGGGCGACGCCAACATCGGCATCCAGCTCGTCAACACCAGCTCCACCCAGACGCGCAAACTGATCGTCCAGTCCGGCGTCTTCGGCGAGCACACGTTCACGGAGGTAAGGACCCAATCGGCGGGCAAGGAGCCGGCGATTGTGCCGGTAAACGGGAAATATTTCGCGGTGACACTCCCACCGTCCACGAGCATCCGCCTGGACGCCGGCCTGAAGCGGTTTTCAAACGACCCGAGCTATGCGTTCCCATGGCACAACGGCAAGGTGCCGGTGATATAGGGGTACGGGGTATGGGGTATGGGGCAACAGCCGTAACAGTCGGCACCCTCACCCTTCGGCCAGAGCGCCGAAGACCTCTCCCGTCGAGGGAGAGGTAAGAATGGGTCAGGCAGCCACCTAACCCCTACCTCCCTATTCCCCCGATGAAGCATAGGGGTCATGCGGGATCCAAGGACCTTCCCTGAGAGGGAGGGGTTCTGAGATAGGCTGCAAAGCCGCCTCTACGCGAGTCTGAGGGCGTAGCCCTCAGTGGGGCACGGGGCGAAGCCCCGCACCGGGGTCTGGGGCGGAGCCCCAGGGCTCTATTCCCCCCCTCTCCGTGTACGGAGAGAGGGGGCCAGGGGGAGAGAGGTCGGGGCGGTGTCCGGCCCCACGGGCGAGGTCACCATTCACAGATTCGCCGCCCGACCGGCGTCCCCAAGCGTCGCGCCGTCGCCATTCGATTCACAACTATCCGGAGGCTCCAATGTCCGCAAGTGTTCCAGGGCTCGTGACTATCACCGCAACGGAGACAGCGTCGCCGCCGGCGTGGGCGTTGCTTGAGCGCAAACTAATTTCAACGATGGAGGACGCGGCGCGCCTAGCCCACAAGAAGTACTGCAATTCCGCAGGCCTCCCCTACTACGTACTGGACACGGACGACGTCTACGAGAGCCGCTCCATGCGCGGCCTCCTGTACGCAATGGGTGGCGCGGACGACCTCCTGGACATCGCGCTCAAGGAGTGGAACGCCATCACGCGCTACTACGACGACGGGATCAAGCACCCGGACGACCAGCCCACCCACCCCATGTACATGGCGCAGCTCCACAACGAGTGGTGGAACCTCGCCATCCCGTACAACTCCGACGCGTTCCACGAGGGCGAGGGCAGCCAGTTCTTCTACGACTTCGCCATGGCGTCCCCCAACAACGCGGAGATGTACCGCCGCGCCAAACGCTTTGCCAACATGTACATTGGAGACGACCCCGAGGCGCAGAACTGGGGCCCGAAGCACAAGATCATCCGCTCGCCCATGCACGGCGGCAGTGGGCCGTTCCTCAAGAACAGCTTCACCACGCACAAACTCATCCACGTCGGCGGCCACACGACCGGAACGCTGGAGTTCGTCCGCGAGATGCTTGAGCGCGGCTCAATGGGCAACTTCTCCCACCGCACCGGCCTGGGCGACAAGCCCGGAAACAAGCCGCTGACGACGACGCTCTACCCCATCGTCAAGGACCTGGACCCGCTGTGGTTCAAGGACGCCAAGCTGCGCGACACGATTCTCCAGCTATTCGACGACATTGCCCTCAATGGCGACGACCCCGCGAACCTGGGGTTGACGTCGCTCGTCACCAACGCGTACCTGTACACAGGCGAGGAGAAGTACCGAAAGTGGGTGTTGGAGTACGCGGACGTGTGGCTGGAGCGGCTGAAGAAGAACGGCGGCATCATGCCGGACAACACCGGCCCTACGGGCAAGATCGGCGAGAACCGTAACGGCCAGTGGTGGGGCGGCATCCACGGCTGGAACACCGGGGATAAGGGCGGCCTGGACAAAATCTTCATCTCCTGCGCCGTCGCCGCGGAAAACGCCGTGATGCTGAGCGGGGATGTGAAGTACCTGGACCTCCTGCGTCTACAGGTCAAGTACCTGCTGGACCGCGCCAAGACGGACGAGAACGGCCAGCTGCTCGTCGGCGCGCGCCACGGGCCGGACGGCTGGGGCGCCTGGCAGCCGATGCGGCTGCGCGAGCTGTCGTACATCTACCACGTCTCGATGAGCAAAGAGGACTACGACCTCATTTGCCGCCTCCGCGAGGGCACGCGCGATATGGACTGGAACGCCGCGCCCGTGGAAGGCGACCGCCGCAGCGGCAACTCGGAGTTCCCGCGCTTCCAGTACTACGACGGCAAGAACCCGGACTGTCCGGAGAAGATCCTCGCAGCCGACTACCACGTGGCGTTCATGCAGTACGACGCAATGCAGCACGACACGCGCGACACCGCCCAGATCATCGAGGACAATAACTGGCCGCCCAACCCAGTCGTCGTGAAGGGGCTCATGGAGGTCACAATGGGCACGCCGCAGACGCTGTACAACGGCGGCCTGAACCGGGGCACCGTTCGCTACTTCGACACCGACCGCAACCGCCCGGGCCTGCCGAGTGACGTGGCCGCGCTCGTGGACAAGCTCGGCCCGGACGTCGTCGGCATCCAGCTCGTCAACACCAACCCCACCGAGGCCCGCAGGCTTATCGTGCAGTCCGGCGTGTTCGGCGAGCACCAGTTCAAGAGCGTGAGCTACAACGCCGCCGAGGTCGCGTTCAAAGACAACAACCCCAAGCAGCGGGCCAGGGCCGAGCGGACGAAGGTTGAGCGCTCCCTGCCGCTCGACTCGAAGTACGCCGGCGTGGAGCTGCCGCCGGGGACGTCGATACGGCTGGACCTCGGGCTCAAGCGGTTCGCGAACAGGCCCAGCGCGGCGTTCCCCTGGCACGGCGGCACAGTGCCGCAGGAGTAGGGTACGGGGTGAAGGATAAGGGGTAAGGGGTACAGGATATAACGAATCACAAAAAGAGGTCACAACACATGCTTAACATGCCCTGCCTGCCTTTCGTAACTGCCACTCGACTGGCGCCGCCGCCCGGATGGGCGCTGCTGCAGCGCAAGCTGATGGACGTGATGGAAGAGGGCGCGGAGTACATGATCGGCAAGCACGCAGAGAACGGCGGCGTTATCACCTACGCTGACGACATGGACGACCTCTACGAGCAGGTGAACAACTGGGGCCTCTTCTATGCCATGGGCGCGAGCAAGAAAATACTCACGATGGCCCTGGAAAGCTGGAACGCCACGACACGGTTCCACGATAGGAGCATCAAGAGCCGCGTTCACCCCCGTTTCCACGCTTCCAGCCACAAGGAGTACTACAGCATCAACCACCCCGGCGACGCCGAGTGGCACCACAAGGGCGAAGGCAACATGGCCTTCTACGACTTCGGAGTCGCGGACCCCACGATCTCGGAGAACGTCCGGAGGGCGCGCAGGTTCGCAGGCTACTACATCGGTGAGGACCCCGAGGCGCCGAACTGGGACCCGAAGTACAGAATACTTCGGTCGCCCGCGCAGTCCGGCGAGGGGCCCTGGCACAAGACGACGACGGAGTACACGCACTCTTACCTCCTCGGCGGCAAAGGGCTGGACTCGATTTCGTGGTACGGCGTGCGCTCAAGCCTCCAACCGTTCGTGAAGGACCTTGAGCCCACCTGGTGGAAGGACCCAAAGAGGCGCGATGAGATCAACGCTCTCTTCGAGAAGCTGGTGCTGAACACAGACTCCTCCAACAACCTGGCAGCGACGGCGCTGGTCACAAACGCCTACCTGTACACAGGCGACGAGAAGTACCGACGGTGGGTGCTGGACTACGTGGAGGCGTGGATAGACCGCACGAAGCAGAACGGCGGCATCTTGCCTGACAACGTCGGCCCTACCGGCAAGGTGGGAGAGAACCGCAACGGACAATGGTGGGGCGGCCTGTACGGCTGGAACCACTACCAGGGTTACAACATCATGTTCCACGGCCTGGTCACGGCCGTGGAGTGCGCACAGCTCCTCAGCGGGGACTCGCGCTACCTGGAGCTACTGCGTTCGCAGATCCGGATGCTGCTCTCCAACGGCAAGCGCAAGGACAACGGCCAGCTGGTCGTGCCCAACCGCTACACCGCCGAGGGCTGGGCCGCGTTCATGCCGATGCGGATCTTCGAGATCGCCCACCTCTACCACGGCTCGCTATCCAAAGAAGACTATGACCTGTTCTGCGAGATACGAGCGGGAGACGTGGAGCGCAACTGGAACGTTGTGGAGCCGACGCACGAGAAGAACCAGCAGCTGCGGGACGGCCACCAGCATATGGCCCGCTTCCAGTACTACGACGGCAAGAACCCGGGCTGGCCGGAGCAGATACTCTCTGCTGAGTTCGTGACTGCCTCCGATGCCATCCGGCGGATGAAGGCCTACCCGGACGACATGCTCAAGCTAATCGAGAACAACGACTCCCCGGACAATCCCGTCGTCACCAAGGGCCTCACGCAGACGATGCTCGGGGCGCCGCAGTCCAACTACAACGGCGGCCTCCTGCGCGCGACGGTGCGGTACTTCGACGCCGACCGCGCACGCCCGGGCCTTCCCCCGGATGTTGCGGCGTTCGTGGACGAGATCAAGGACGACCAGGCCGGCATCCGGCTCGTCAACATGAGCATGGAGCGGGCCGCGAACGTGATCGTTCAGGCCGGCGCGTTCGGGGAGCACACGTTCACGGAGGTGCGGTACGGCGAGGACGATCCTTCGACAATCGACAGGAAGAAGGGGATTGGCCCGTCCGTAATCGAGCGCACCCTGCCCGTTCACGGCAAGCACTTCGCAGTGAGTCTTCCGCCCGGAAAGGCCCTGCGAGTGCAGGCCGGCATGAAGCGATTCTCCAGCAAGCCGTCATACGGTTTCCCGTGGCACGGCGAGAAGATACCGGCGCCGTTTCAATAGCGGCAGTATGGTATACTTGCCAGGTAAGGAATAATTCTCCTTACCTTCATGCAAGGAGGGATACATGGTGGTGGCAAAAGTGACCAGCAAAGGGCAAGTAACTATACCCAAAGATGTTCGCGAACGGCTTGGAATCGAGCCGGGGGATGAGATCGAGTTCGTCGAGAGTGACGGCGAAATCAAGGTCGCTAAACATTTCACCGGATCCCCATTCGACAAGTTCGTGGGCTACTTGAAGCACCTCAAGGGGAGGACCACGGACGAGCTCATTGAGGAGATGCGTGGGGAGAGATGATAACGGCCCTGGATACGAATATCATCCTTGATATCGTAGTCCCCGACACGGCGGACGTCCGAACTTCAAAAGCCCTTCTGGAAAGGGCCGGTAGAGAGGGCGCCCTCGTGATCTGCGAGGTCGTATATGCGGAGGTGGCTGCCCGCTTTCAGGATGGTTCGGCGTTGGACTTTTTCATGCAAGAAACCCGGATTCGCCTGTCAGCCAGCACGCCAGAGGCATTGGCGGAAGCGGGAGTTGCCTGGACGAAGTTTGCGTCAAACCGGAGGCGCAAAGTGCAGTGCGGCTCTTGCGGACGAGAACAAGACATCGTCTGCATCGATTGCTCCCAAACAATCAGCTTCCGCCAACGAGTTCTCGCAGACTTTCTCATTGGTGGCCATGCGTTGCTACAGGCCGACCGCCTGTTAACTCGTGACCAGCGTTACTTTCGCACATACTTTGCAACACTCAAATTGGGGCCGGAGCTCGACCCCTCAAACTAGCGCCCAATGTTTGTATTGTGGGAGGTGACTTATGTCCCGACCCTATGCCCTGCTTCGTGCGGGATTCCCGTACTACAAGACGATCGGAGCGCGCGGGAGGACAATCCTGCCTAACGACATGACCATTGCGCCGGACGGCACCATCTACACGCTGTGCCAGGGCACCAACTACGGCAAGGGCAACCCCGGGCCGATCTACATCACTAACCTTGAAGACGAGTACATCGGCAGCATGGCGTGGCGGAACGCCCAGTACGGGCCGTATGGCCACTGCCAGTTCCACTGGCCCTGCCAGATCGTTATCGACGGCAAGAATCGGCTGTTTTGCTCGGACCAGGCCTTCGACTACCTGCAGGTCTTCAACAGGGACGCCGAGTATCTTGGCCGGTTTGGAGAGGCCGGGACCGGCCCCGGCCAGTTCAACCGTCCATCGGGCCTTGCCGTGGACGCTCAGGATAACCTGTACGTCGTCGACTCTCTCAACCACCGCATCCAGAAGTTCGACAAGAATGGGCGTTTTGTTTCAATGTTCGGCTCGCTCGGCTCGGAGCCAGGCCAGTTCAACATGCCGTGGGGCACCCACGTGGACAGCGAGCACGACGAGATCTACGTGGCAGACTGGCGCAACGACCGCGTTCAGGTCTTCGATATGAACTGGGAGTTCCAGTTCCAGTTCGGAGAGTCCGGCAGCGGAAAGGGGCAGCTCAACAGGCCAATGGGCATAGCCGTGGACAAAGATGGCGACATCTACGTGTGTGACTGGGGCAACAACAGGGTGCAGCTATTCGACAAGACGGGACGCTATATCCAGCAGTTCCTCGGAGACGCCACGCTCTCCAGGCAGGAGATCGAGGTCTACCTGAGGCGGCACTCGGCCAAGCAGAACCGGTTGAGGATTGAGGCTGACAACGAGCAGGAGAAGCTCTTCGCCGGCCCGCGCTCCGTGCGGGTGGACTCCGAGGGCCACATGTTTGTGGTGGAGGCCGACCACTACCGCATCCAGGTGTACAAGAAGCAGGCCATTGTTCTCACGGAAATGGACGTGGCCCCGCCCCTCAAAGTCCCCACGATGAACCAGAACTAGAGACGACTCGGAACGGCAGGAGAGTTGGACCATGCCCATGAAAAAGCTCACAGACTCCCAGATGAGGGACTTCGTGCGGAATGGCTTTGTAAGGGTGCAGACGGCCCTGCCGCCCGAGTTCCACCGGGAGATCTTCAGGGCATCGGAAGAGCTGAACAAAGAGGGCAACCCGGGGAACAACCTGCTGGCCAAAGTGCCGGCCATGCAAAAAATCTACGACGATCCCGGCGTCGCGGGGGCGCTCGCCAGCATCCTGGGCGACGACTACTTCATGCAGCCTCACCGCCACATGCACTTCAACCCTCCAGGCAGCCCCGGCCAGACAATGCACAAGGACTCGTTCACCCGCCGCAGACACCACACTCGCTGGATGGTCACTTTCTACTTCCCCCAGGACACGACGGTTGAGATGGGGCCGACGGGCGTAGTGCCCGGCAGCCACTACTTCAACAAGTACAACCCGGAGACGGACACGCCCGAAAGCTTCATGGCCGGCCCAGCAGGCAGCGTTGTGATCGCGAACTACGATGTGTGGCACCGCGCGACGCCTAACCGTAGCCAGAAGAACCGGTATATGCACAAGTACCTCTTCACCCGCATGTCGGAGCCCACCGCTCCGAGCTGGCGGAGCACGGGCGATGCCTGGGTTGCAAAGAAGGGCGACCAGCACACCGCCATGTGGTCGCACATGTGGGACTGGCACTACGGCAAGCTGTCAAAGGGCAGGGCCGGCACCCTTGAGATGAGCGAAAAGGAGATCAGGCAGAAGGTGGCGGCGCTTTCAAACGACTCTGAGCGCGTCGCATTCGACGCCGCGTACACGCTGGCGAAGGTGGGCGAAAAAGCCGCCCGCCCGCTGGTGAAGCTACTGAGCGACGGGTCCGCCGAAAAGTGGTACACCGAGCTGACCCGCAGGCCGCCCGGGCAGACATCGCCGTCCGCGAACGCAAGCTATGCCCTGATGGCGATGGGCGCCCCTGCCGTCCCTTTGCTGGTCGACCTCGCCTCCAGCCGCAATATGTGGAACCGAGCGAGCGCGGTCGTTACACTGATGGACATCGGGCCGGCCGCGAAGGCCTCAGTCCCGGCCATTGCTGCGGCGCTCAAAGACGATTCTCCGCTTGTGCGCCAGTTCGCAGCGGAGGCTATGGGCACGGTAAGCCAGGGGACGTCGAAAGGCGTTGCGGCCCTCGTCCCTGCCCTCAAGGACCAGGATGAGACCGTGCGCAGGTTCGCAGCGCTCTCACTGGCGAAGATCGGCCCCCATGCAAAAGGGGCCACGAAGGCGCTAATTTCGTCCCTGGGCGACAGCAATCGTTATGTCGTCGGCAACGCCCTCCACGCCCTGCACCGGATCGATACGGCCGAATCGCGCGAGGCGGTGCTCGCCCACCTGTTCACTGCGCGCTGGGACCGCCTGACGACGAAGACATCGCTATACTAGACGGACTAAATCTAATTCAGGACTCACTCATGCCACACGTTTACGGAAGCTCGGCGACGGCGCAGTCAAAGTACACCGCCAAGCGCGCGGCAGGGCCGATCAAGATCGACGGCAAGCTGGACGAGCCCTCGTGGAAGCTGGCGCAGAAGTCGACACGCTTCGTGGACCTCGTCACCGGCCAGCCTGTGGAGCACGACACCCGCGCTGCCGTCCTGTGGGACGACGACTACCTGTACGTGGGCTTCTGGGTGGAGGAGCCGGACGTTCGCGGCACGCTGACGGAGCGCGATTCGTTCATCTGGAACGACAACGACGTCGAGGTCTTCATCGACGGCGGAGACACGTACTACGAGTTCGAGATGAACTCGCTCGGGACCGTCCTGGAGATCTTCTGGATCTGGAAGGATGTGTACAAGCGCGGCGGTAAGTTCGATATCCCCGAGTTCGACCTCTTCGGCGGCAACGTCTGGGTCCTGAACGGGCTGGACGGCCGCAAGCACCCGCGCGGCGCGCGCTGGGGCTTCCTGGACTGGGACATGAAGGGGCTCAAGACGGCGATTCACATCGACGGCACGCTGAACAAGCGCGACGACACGGATAAAGGCTGGACGGCGGAGATCGCGTTCCCCTGGAAAAGCATGAAGTGGCTGGCGAACGGCCGCTCACTGCCGCCCAAAGAGGGCGACGTGTGGCGTATCGACTTCTCCCGCTTTCAGCAGTACGACAAGGAGACGAAGCCGCTCCCGAGCTGGGTGGTCAAGGACAGCCCCGGCTGGGTGTGGAACATGCACGGCCTCTACGACTCCCACATCCCGGAGTGCTTCGTGCAGGTGAGCTTCAGCGAGAAGTCCGTGGGGAAATAACCGGTCCCCTGTAGCCCGCGCGATTCATCGCGCCCGTCGTGCTCGCCAGGGTCGCCCGTTGGCGACCCGTGCGCGATGAATCGCGCGGGCTACAAGATGACCGCCGCACCTCCATTCAACTATGCCTACCCTCCTTTGACAACCTTCGTTATCCCCTGATACCCTGCCACCGCAACGACGGCCCGCTCGAAATATTCACCACCGTGGAGGCATCCCTTGCCCGCCAACAAGCCCATCTCCATCCCCGGCATAGCAACCATTACCGCCAGCCGGATCACTCCTCCGCCCGCGTGGGCCGTATTGGAGCGGCAGCTCATAACGACGATGGAAAAGGGCGTGGAGGTCTTTAACGAGAAGTACACGACGCCCGACGGTAACATGCACTTCATCTACGACGTGGATGACGTGTTCGAGAGCCGCGTCAACCGCGGCCTCCTCTACTCGGTGGGCGGAAGCAGCAAGTTCAAGGACCTGGCGATCCGCGAGTGGAACGCGACGGCCCGCTTTTACAGCGAAGAGTTCAAGCCCTCGCCTGTGGAGCAGCACCCTCACCTGTCCGCAAAGCCGGACATCCTCTCCCAGGGGGAGAGGAGTAATCGGTGGAAGCCGGGTTCTATCCATCCCATGTATATGGCCCAGCTCCACAACGAGTTCTGGACGCTCGCGATCCCATTCAACGCGGACTGGTTCCACATCGGCGAAGGGCTGCAGTCGTTCCACGAGCTGCCGCTGGTCGACCCGACCATTGAAGAGAACATCCGGCGCGCCAGGCGGTATGCCTCGTTCTACAACGGCGAGGACCCGAGCGCGCCGAACTACGACCCGAAGCACAAGATCATCCGCTCCCCCTTCGGAGGCAGCAAGGGGCCAATGCTCCGGGCCATCGACGCTCCGCCGATGGTGCACGAGGGCGGCTACGTCTCGAACGCGATGGACCTGGCGCGGTACTTCCTCGACCCCGCGTCGTACGGCGACTTCGGCCACCGTCGCGGCGTCGCCAGCAAGCCGAGCGCAGGGAAGCTGATGACTCCGCTGTACCCCATCGTCAAAGAGCTTGAGCCCAACTGGTTCGAAGACCCGAAACGCCGGGACGAAATCCTGCGACTGTTCGAAGACATTGTCCTCAACGGCGACGAGCCGACGAACCTCCCCTGCACGGGCCTGATGGCAATGGCGTACATGTACACAGGCGAGGACAAGTACCGCCAGTGGGTTGAGGACTACGTAGGCGCGTGGATTGACCGCACGAAGAAGAACGGCGGAATTATGCCGGACAACATTGGCCCCACCGGCAAAATAGGCGAAAAGCGCAACGGCCAGTGGTGGGGAGGCATGCACGGCTGGAACCGCCGCGGCGGTTGCGACCGCATGTTCACGGCGATCGCGATCGGCGTGGAGGCAGCGACGCTCGTCAGCGGGGATACAGGCTACCTGGACCTGCTCAGGTCGCAGCTGCGCCTGCTGCTGGACAACTCCATCAAGCGCGAAGACGGCCAGCTACTGCTGCCGAACAGGTACGGCCCCGAAGGGTGGGCGGAGCATCGCCCATGGACGATCAAGGAGTTCGTGCACCTCTTCAACGCATCGCAAAAGCCCGAGGACTACCAGATGATAGCGATGCTGCGGGAAGGCAACCGCACAGCTGACTGGAACGACGTGCCGTCCGGGCCGGACCCCAAGGGCGGTCGCACGGACACGGGCCGTTTCCAGTATTACGACGGCAAGCTGGCGGACTGGCCGGAGCGGCTCGTGGAGGCGGAGATACAGTTCTCCCAGACGGTCACGAGCAGCTTCGTCAACGACCACCGCTCGCTTGAGCAGATACTGGAAGACAACATCTGGCCGGCGAACCCGCTCGTGATGAAGGGGCTGACGCACCTGGTCACAGGCGGCCCGCAGCACCTGTACAACGGCGGCCTTCAGACCGGCAGCATACGCATCTTCGACCCCGATCGCGCGCGGCCCGGCATGCCGGAGGACGTGGGCGTACTGGTGGACGAGATAAAGGCCGACCGCACGGGTGTGCAGCTCGTCAACCTGGACCCAGTAGAGTCCCGCCGCGTCATTGTGCAGGGTGGCACGTACGGGGAGCACCAGTTTACTGACGTAAGCTACACAGAGACGGACCGCAACTGGACCGGGACGAATCCGGGGACGTGGATTCGGGCAAAGGCCACCAGCACGGACCGCTCCGTGCCCGTTAACAATAGCTATTTCGAGGTAGTCCTGCCGCCCGCGACCGGAATTCGCGTGAGCGCCGGCATGAAGCGGTACGCTAACAAGCCGTCGTACGCGTTCCCGTGGACTAGGTAGAATAGTGAATTGAACAGCCGGGCTTGTCCTTAATTCACTATTCACTATTCTAAATTCACTATTCGTTCGAGGTGTCTGTGGAATCACTTGCAGGCGCCGCCAACGCGTTCGGCGGCTTTGTTGTGAGCCCTGAAGCTCTGCCTACTGAGCCGGAGCTTTTCCGTCGCAAGCTCGCCTTTTCAATCGAAGCGTGGCGGCAAGAGGGCTACAAGCTGGTCTGGCTTGAACTGCCGATCAGTCGCGCCAGGCTGGTGCCTATTGCGGCGGACCTTGGCTTTTCGTACCACCACGCAGGCGAAGGGTACCTGATGATGACCTGCCGGCTGGTGGAAACGGCGTTCATACCGGCGTATGCGACGCACTACATCGGCGCGGGCGGCGTTGTTCTTAACGACCGGCGGGAGCTGCTCGTGGTGAGGGAGAAGCGCGGCGGCAAACAGGGAATCCCGAGCAACTTCAAGCTGCCGGGCGGCGCGCTTCACGCAGGCGAGCATCTGGTGGACGGGGTAATTCGAGAGGTGCTGGAGGAGACGGGCATAAAGACCAGGTTCCAGTCGCTCGTCAGCCTGCGGAACCAGCACGGCTACCGGTACGGCAAATCGGACATCTACTTCGTGTGCCGCCTTGAGCCTCTCTCCAACGAAATATGCAAGCAGGAAGACGAAATCGAAGAGTGCCGGTGGATGTCTGTGGACGACTACCTGGGGATTGATAGCGTGAGCATCTTCAACAAGAGCATCGTTCGCGCCGCTATCGAAAACCCTGGGCTCTCGCCCCGTGTGCTTGACGGCTACGGCCGCGACCCGACGAAGATCGAGATATTCTTCCCCCGCAACCCGCAGTAGCATGGCAGGCGGCGGCCCGTGCAGTCAGTACGCCGCTGATCTCGCCGTCAGTCCGTGCAGGGGTTGGCCGATATCCCCGCCCGCGTGCACTTGCGCTTGAGGCTGTTTCTGCCGTCGGCGATCGCCTGCCTCACGAGCGTCGCGGCCTCCGGCTGCACCCAGGCGGTCCAGGAGGCCTCGTTCTCCTTGAAGTAGATAAGCCCAGCAACCGCCACCGATATGCCTGTGCGCCCGCCGGTAACTATGGATGCAAGCCTCTCTATTGCGGACGGTTCGGGAGTCATGGCCGAAAACACGGCACAGGCGTCCTTCATTTGCCCGGCAACCAGCGACGACACGACTATGCGGCTGTTCTCCTTCGCCCCGAACGCCGAGCCCAGGTCCACGAACTTCTCCGCGGACACGTTGGACGCGTACCAGTCGGAAAAGCGTCCACGGTCGAAGTCCATAACGGCATCCACGGCGCCATTCGCAAGAGCATCGGGATACTGATCGGATGGCACCTGGACCATCTCTACGGAGTAAATATACCCGTAGACCGCCAGGTACCCGGCGACGAAGTTAACAATCTGGAGGGCGTTGTCGTCCCACTGCGCCAGGCGGATGGTGCCCCTGGCGGGTGTGTCATACGGAGAAAAGGTGTCCGGGCCCGTAGGCGAGCCGACCGGGATCCCTGCCGGCGTCGGCCTCGGCGTGGGCGTTCCCTCAATCATCGATCGCCTGTCGCTTACCACGAACGGATCGGCTTTCGGCGTGCAGGAGATAACCGACGCCAGAAGCAGCAACACGGTAATTGTCACAAGGCGTCGGTCGGTCATGGTATTAGATTCTCCTGGTCACTCCCACTGGGGACCGCCGGCAGCCACCCTGGCGTGCATGGCCGCGAACTCCTTCGAGCCGTCGTCGAACCAGTATTCGAAGTCCGCGCCGCGGACCGTTCCTTCTTCCCATCCGGTTATCCGGGTGAGGTCCGGGTTGGACGGTGTGTACAGCTTCTTGCCGCCCGGCATGTATGTGATGCCAAGCCGGCGGGTGGTCGCCTGCGGGCGCGGCGCGGAAAGTCGCTTGATAGCCGCTTCGTCCACATTCACACCGAGCCCGGGACCTTCCGGCACGGGAGAAAAGCCTTCGATTATCGGGATCTTCTTCGTGGCCACGTCGTCATCGCACTGGTCCTCCAGGTTGATCGAGTGTCCGGTCGCGCTCGGCAGGACGGCCGCCATGTGGAGAGCAAGGGCCTTACCGAGCGTGCCGCCCGTCATCTGCATTATGGTCTGAATGTTCGCCCTCGAGTAGAGGTTGCCTCTCGACAGGGTGTCACCGATGCTGCATGTGGGGTACCCGTCCCCGATCATATAGATGTCTGCAACGCCTGTCAGGGCTTCCTGGTAGCCGCTCAGAGGATTCTTGTGCATGACGATAGGGATGCGCGACTTTTCCCTGAGCCTGCGCCAGTCATCCAGAGCGTGATTTGGGAACGGGTCTTCAATAAACCCGACGATAGGGTGCTGCTCCATGCGATTGACCAGGTCAAGGACGCCCCCCATAGTCCGGTTGCCGTTGAAATCGAAGTGGAGCTTGAAGCCCGGAGGCGCAACCTCCTCGGCCATGCGAATGTGCTCCATCACGTCCCAGAAGCCGCGCATGTGCATCTTGAAGACCATGTAGCCCAGCGCCACTGCCCGCTTTATCTCTTCGCGGTACAGCGCCGGCGTGCACGAGCCGGTCCATGCGGCGACGGTAACTCCGTCCCTCACCTTCTGTCCCATCAGCTTGTAGGCAGGCACCTCGAGGTACTTGCCCATCACGTCGTAGAGCGTCATGCCAAGACCGGGATTGAAGTTGTTGTTCAGAAAGTCGAAGGGGTTGCGGTCTACAATTCGGTCAAGCTTCGGCTCCTTCTGCCTCGCGCCTTCCCAATCGTAGTCCCCGTAGCCAACGATCCCGTTATCGGTGGTTACCCGATAAAACATCCGGGAGTAGTAGTCGTGAGTTCGGCCGTGCGATTTGTAACGCTCAGCGATCCTGGGGTATATCGGAAACGAATCAATATTGACAATTTTCAAAAGGCACCCCTGACAAGGCCCGAGTGAGGATGGAACTCTAGGTGTCGCTGCAGACCATACCTATGGCGCCGGGGACCTTTATGCACTTGCGATTGAGGCTGTTCTCGCCTCGGGCAATGGCGTCCCTAACGAAAGTGGCCGTTTGCTGGTCCACCCATGGAGTCCAGACGGCTTCCTGCTGCTTGAAGAATATCTGGGATGACACGGCCGGCGACACGCCGATGCGACCTGTGGTGATCCTGCCGGCGGCCTCTGCAACAACCGCGTCTGGGATCTTCACGCGAGACAGGAAGTCGGCGACCTCAGGGGCCTTTGCCTGGAGGGCTGGTGAGGCGAGGATACGGTAGTCCGACTGGTCATTGTAGACCGTGCCAAGGTCGAGCAGGGCACCGGACTCTACATTCTTCTCGTACCAGTCCGCGATTTCGGTCCTGTTGGCCACTAGAGCGGCGTCGACTTCCCCTGTCAACACAGCCTCTTCTTAGGCTTCGCCGGCGGGAGTAACAAGCTCCACTGTATAGAAATACCCATAGACTATGACATATGCGGTGATGAAGTTTACGATCTTGACGGTGTTGTCGTTCACCTCCGCGAAGTTAACAACGCCCTTCGCCGGAGTGTCGTCGACAGTCGGCTCTTCGCCATCAACAACTACCGGCGTAGCCCCCAGCGGCCTTGGCGTTGCAGTCCCGATGCGCTCGTCTTGCCTCTGGCCCACGGCAAATGGGTCAGCATCCGGCGTGCACGCAACGGCGGCCGAAATGCCGAGCGCGAATAATGACCCGATTAAGACCAGCGTCCTCAGCTTCATTCTGTCCTTTTGCCTTCCTAGCCGGAGACCGGCTCTACCCTTTCCTGCTTGAGTGATTCGGGCCGGATAAACTCCTTGTATCGCGTAAGCACTTCAACTCCGTTGATGTACCTGGCGAACCCAGCCGATTTGCTCATTTTGACCACTGTAACTTCCAGAACGTTTTCACCCTGCTTGAGGATGTCAATCGGCAGGGAATACCGGAACCAGTGCGCCGCCATACGCAATGGCGCAAAAAGTGGGCTGGTCCGTGGCTTGATTTTCATCTGAAGCGCCCGCTCGTCCGTGACCTCTGCCTCAGACCGGGCCATCACCCGCCCGTTGAACCGTATCTCGATTTCGTCCTCAACGCAGAAGTCGGAGAATCGGACAGATAGCTGCGGAGACCTCATCTCGCCGTTCTTTCGGGCCGCATCAACGTCGTCGGAAACAACGATTGGAACGAGCGCTGTCTTGCCCTCCTCCAGTTGTACCGGCAACACGCGCCTGGGGGGTTCCGTGATCTCGTCCTCCGCCTGGCGCTTGATGGTGCCGAACTCGCCGCCGTAGTCCAGCATCTCTTCGAAGGTCATCCCAGGTTCGCGCGGCTGGGCGAGGTATCTCTTTTCACGAAGCACGAGCGCGCTGGGGTGCGCCATTTCCCGCAGGACCTGGTACTCCCGCTCGGCGAACGGCCACGGCAGGTAGCCAAGGTACATGCCGGTTGCGCCCTGAACGCTGAGCGTCTGGGCCAGGGCACGGTACATATCCTCGGAAGGAAGCACCACGCGCTCATCGTAAATCCGCCGTGGAGGGCGGAAGTACGCCCCGGCCTGCGCCGGCCTGGCAGCATCAACGAGCCAACGGATATCGATCGTACCCGTGTCAACCAGCTGCTCGGCGGCCTGCCCCACAACCAAATCCACGCTCTTGTTCTTGAGCCACGCTTCTACGTCCAGCCCCAGCTTGAGGTTGGCATTTCGCTGGTCAAGCACCCTTGCCTCGATCGGTATCCGCCGCCCCTGTTTCGCCCCTATTCGGTCCGCGAGCTCGCGAACGCGGCCGACGAATTCATTCATGACCGGGATGTTCTTTTCCTCTGTGCCTGTGCGGAAAAACTTCGGCACAAACATGAAATCGAGCTCGATGCCCTCAGGCTCGTAATCCTCGAGGAGCTCCCGGAGCACGTCCAGCTTGTGGTCCTGAACGCGGCGGTTGGCGTAGTCGTAGCACCACTCATAGCGCGGATGGTTAGGGTCCTTCTCACCCAGGCACACCTCTTGCCAGTGGTCCCACTTCAATATCCCACATCTGTCTGAGCCAAACTTGTCGCAGCTCTGGAGCTTCAGGCTCGGAAAGACCTTCAGCCCCGTTTCCTTCCCCCTGTTGATGACCTCCCGGACCTGGTCGGTGCCCATGGCGGCAGTGTCTTTGACCATACGCATGATCCGCCAGTCGATAAAGGAGGTCCAGACGTCTTGCTTCTGGCCCACAACGCGACCGACCTTGCTCTGGTGGAAATAGACGTCGCCGTAGCCAAGTCCAAAAGCGAGCGCATCCACGCCGGTGCCAAGGAGCTCATCAACCGGCCAGCGCAACATATTCAGCGTCACTGGCGGGTCCAGGCGCTTGGCATGGAAGTGGTGCGCGTCCTGGTAGTAGATCAGCCGTGGGTGGGGCATTCCGCCTCTCCTGTGCGCCGACAATATGCTGAGAGCTATCGAAATGGTGCATTTCCTGAACCTTTCTGTCAACGTTCGACAAAAAGAAACGGCCCCGATAGGACGGGGCCGTTCAAGTAAGGGTCGAAGGCGGCTAGGGCGACTTGATTGTTTCGGTGGAGACCGGCTGCTCCATGCGCGCCTTCAGTGTCTCGAGGGCCTTCTTTGAGGCGGGCGCCGCAAGCCCCTGCCTGGGCATTAAAGTTGAAAGCAATGGGCCGCGTGACGTTACGGTCTCCTCGTATTGTTTGCCGCTTTCCTTGAGATGGAAGTCGAATATATGCTCATGAGATGACTTTCCCGCGATGGCCTTGTATGCAAACCGCAGCGGAAACTCGTAATCTGTTACCTCGATCTCCGCCGCGGGCTTGCCGTCCACGGCCTCTACCTTGAACCTGGAGCCGATGCCAAGGATCCCCGGCGTAACCTTTTCAATCTTGACCTGGTCTCCCCTCCACTCCGCCATTTTCGTGAACTCTTTGACGTGGTTGAAAACTTGTTCCCGGTCGGAGTTGATGAATACGCTCGTCCTGCTTGTCCTGGGCATAGTCGTCTCCTCTCTAAACCTGTTAGTACTTAACGTCCTTAACCGCATAGTAGGAAATAGACCATCCAATGTCAACATGTCGACGAGAAGATTATCATTTTCAATTTCTACTATAGCTAAACCTGCCAAACCCTGTGTGTTCTCTCCACCTATCGTAAGTGTTCATGGTAGGGAACAATTCCGGAATGTGAACTAACAGCGCCCGTTATTGCGAATGGCCTGGAGCAGGGCGTATGCGCGCCGCATTACTTTGCATGACCGCATGAACGGGCAAAAATAATCGGCGCTCCCGGTGATGGGAGCGCCGAAGTTCGATTGTCTTTGCTGGAGCGGGCCTTTAGTTGATGAGCATGCCAACTGCGATCAGAACGGAGGCAGTTGCCAGGAGCACGCCGCCCATCCATGCCGGCATGAACGCACCACGCTCATGGCGGCGGGAACGGAAGAGTTCTGTCCTGGTGTTGAGTGCGTTAGTGACCGGCCTGCGCCCGAGCGTGACTTGCATCTTTGCAATACCCCTTCGAATGTCCCGGGTTTACAGCCCCACTGCATTTCGCAGAGGGTGTATGCCCTACACCACTTAGTATGCACGAAGTCGAATGTGATGTCAAACAAAAGCCCGGGCAAATGGATGCATGGCGCCCATCGGTCAACCTAGCCGATCTTCGTCACCCTGCTGACGGCATACTGATTCGCCGTACCTGTGGGAGCCATTCCCAGGCAGGTAAACGTCGGCACTGTGCCTGTCATCGCCACGGCGGCCTCGAAAGCGCCCGGATTGGCGCCCTTGGCATCCGTGAAATCGACGCGCACGTGTGCCAGTCTCTTGTCGTCGCTGAGCCATGTCACCTTGCTCGCAACAGGCCGCCCGAACCAGCTCCACCCTTCACGTACCATGATCTCCCGCTCGGCGATCTGCTCCCAGGGCGACGGCATGGCAGCCCATCCGCGATAGTACCGCCCTGCCGCGGCGGCGGACCCTGTGTGAAGCACCAGCGAATCCAGGAAGCCCATTTCCACGCGCGACCAATACCGGCCGTCCGGCATGTCCAGCACATTAGGAGAAAGGCGATGGCCGCCCAGGTGGCTGACCTGCCACACTCGCAGGTCGCCGCCGGCCTTGCGGGTGTAATTCGTGCGCAGAGCGTCGAAGATCGGTATCCCATTGGTCGCGCAGCAAGTATCGTGGCTGCCGTGAGTGCAGACAAAGAGGTCCCTGGAGCCCGAGTTGCGCTCCTGGTACTTCACGAACTTCGCCAGATCGTCAGGCCTGATAAGGAGCGCCTCGACCACATCACTCACGTTCTCGGTCGGAACGAGGTAATGGAGCTTGGAGTAGCCTGCCGCGAGCCCGTCCGCTCGGGTGAAAAGCATGACGTGCGAGTGGCCAAGGACAGAGTACTCCTTGTCTTTCCTCACCGCCTGCAGGCGCGTGGACGCGCCCATCTGCGACGCTCTGGCCACGGTGGCCGAGACGGCGTGCGGGAAAGCCTTGCTATCTATAATCTCCTTCACCCAGGGCTCGGCGACCTCGATCACGAGAAGCCGCTTCCACCAGTTGGCCGACCCGCCGGGGTCCTCGTTGTTCGTCCTGGAAAATACTGAGCAGAGCCGGTCTCTTACTCTCAGGTTCTCTGTAGTAGTCAAGTGGTTATCTCCGGAAAGGGACGTTGCGCCACCGGAAAGTGTAGCAAAACCCATACCCTCCCGCCAGAACAGCACCGCGGCCCGCCTATCCTTGCGCCGCCGCATGCCCCGAAATAGAATACCCCCACGGCATTTCAGGAGAACCAAACTTGCTAAAGCCCTTCATGGTAGACCCCTCACAGGCGATCAGGGTCAAGGAGCAGCTGCTCCGCGAGACCGTTTCCGCCATCTTCCGAAAGATGAATGTGACGGCGGACGACGCCGACATCGCAACCGACGTGCTCGTGGCGGCAGACCTCCGCGGCGTGGAGAGTCACGGAGTATCGAACATGCTCCGCCTGTACGTCCGCGGCTATCGGCTGGGGGAGCTTAACGCGCGTCCCAACTGGCGCGTCCTGAGAGAAACGCCGTCCACGGCGAACATCGAGTCGGACGCGGGCCTCGGCATTATCCTTGTGCCGAAGGCGATGGAAATGGCCATAGAAAAGGCGAAAAAGGTCGGCATGGGGGTGGTGACGCTCCGCAACGGGCGGCACCTGGGTATGGCCTCGTACCACGCGATGATGGCGCTGAAACACGACATGATAGGTATGTGCATGACATCGTGCCCGGTGTACGTTGTGCCGACTTTCGGCGCGGAGGCGCGCCTTGGCACCAACCCCATCGCCATTGCCGCGCCTGCGAACAAAGAGGTGCCGTTTGTCTTTGACGCGGCGATGAGCACAATCCCCGGCAACAAGCTCAGCCTGGCCAACCGCCTCAAATCGCAGCTCATGCCCGGCTGGGTGGCCGCACCTGACGGCACCCCGATCATGGAGTACTCACCTGCTCCCCCGCTCGGGGCGGACGGCATACCGCAGGCCTACCTCCTCCCCCTCGGCAGCACTCGCGAGCTGGGATCGCACAAGGGGTACGGCCTCATAGCGATGGTGGACATTCTCGGTGGCGTACTGTCCGGCGGCGGGTACGGTCTTGTGCCCGGCCGGCCGAACTTCGGCCACTATGTAGCCGCCTACAGTATCGAAGCGTTCATGGATACGCTGGAGTTCAAGGACAAGATGGACGAGTTCCTCACGATGCTGAGGACGACGAAGACCGCTCCCGGCCACGACCGTGTGATTTACGCCGGCATCCTGGAGGCGGAGGCGATGGCCGACCGCAAGGCCAACGGCATACCCTACCACCCCGAAGTGATTGAGTGGTTCAAGGGCATCTGCAGGGAGCTGGGGATTGCGTACAACCTGACCTAACGCGTATCGCTCTTACCTCAAGGCCCAAAGGGCCGTAATGGCTCAGCCCAGGGAGGAGCCTCGTAGGCTCCGCGAAGGGGCGACCCTTTCGCTCCTAACCCAGGGCTACTGAGTCATCCCGGCCCGTTGGGCCTTGAGAGACTTACTTGGGAGACGCACCCTCTTGAACCGCCCGCTGAAGATCACTCTCATTGCCGCCGCCTCGCTGGCCGCGCTGCTGAGCTGTGGCCTCCTCGCGGGGGCGTGGTACGTATCGGGCATCCTCAAGCACGACGGGCTGATCGTGAGGGATGGTCCGCCAGTGTACGACCTCGCGGTGGTAGCCGTGGACACTGACTCTATACGCCTTCGCACGTCCGAGCTGACAGGCGACGCCATCCGGTGGAAGACTGCGGGCGAATCGGGCTTCAGGGAGAGAATGACTACGGCAGGGTTCGGGACGATTCTTGAGCTCACCGACTCCGAAGTTGAACGAGAATTCGAGCAGGTGCACGGAACGTTCGAGCCCGGAGACCGGGTCCGCATCGATAGGTTCACATACGACAACGATCCCCTGACGGCGCTTGGACTGGGGTACCAGGACGTCGAGTACGCGTCACCATTTGGCAGCTTCCCCGTGTGGTACTTCCCCGGGAGCCGCGACACGTGGGTCGTATTCGTCCACGGCAGAACGGCCAACCGCGAGGAGGCCTACCGCATGCTCCCGACTGTGCTGGACATGGGCTTCCCGGCTCTGGTCATATCGTACCGCAACGACCCCGACGGCATCGCCACCGAGAAGCGCCTCTACGAGTTCGGCCAGACGGAGTGGGAGGAGCTCGAAGGCGCAGTGAAGTACGCCACAGACAATGGCGCTGAGGATGTGGTGCTCGTCGGCTTCAGCATGGGCGGAGCAATAGTGACGAACTTCATGTACCAGTCCGACCGCACGAAGGACGTCCGCGCTCTGGTCATGGACTCGCCGATGCTCAACTTCAACGCGACTGTGGACAAGGGAGCGGAGGACCGCGGGCTGCCGGGGCCGTTCGCCTGGCTCGCAAAGTACGTGGCGCAGGTGCGGTTCGGCGTGCATTGGGGAAAGCTGGACTACCTGAGGGACGTGGACAGGCTGGAGGCGCCGATCCTCCTCTTCCATGGCGACGCGGATGAGACGGTGCCAAAGTCCACGAGCGACGCGCTGGCGGCGGCACGGCCGGACATCGTGACATACATCGAAACGCCCGGCGCGACGCACGTGGGGTCGTGGAACGTGGACAGAGCGCGGTACGAGGCGGCGGTGCGGGAATTCCTCAGCAAACCGTAGCCCGCGCGATTCATCGCGCCTGTTTCGTTCACAAGCCATGGCCGTCAGCAACCCGGGCGCGATGAATCGCGCGGGCTAAAACATCCCCTTCACCCCCACCACCACCTGCTCCTTTGCCACCGCCTCACCTTGGCCGTCCTTGCGCGCTTTGACCTCAACGACGCCCTGCTTGAGGTTGCGCGGGCTGACCACCAGACGTACCGGCAGGCCGATAAGGTCCGCGTCATTGAACTTCACGCCGGCGGACTCCACGCGGTCGTCATACAGCACCTCGACGCCTGCGGCCGTTAGCTCCCTGTAAAGCGCGTCCGCCGCCTCGGCCACTTCCGGCTTGTCGACGTTGAGCGCCGCCAGGTGGACCTGCCACGGCGCGACCTCGCGGGGAAAGACAATCCCCTTCTCGTCATTGTTCTGCTCTATCGCCACCGCCAGCAGGCGGCCGACTCCGATGCCGTAGCAACCCATGATTATGGGGTGCTGCTCCCCGGCGGCGGACTGGTCGGCGAAGACCGCGTTGAGCGCGTCTGAGTAGCGCGTGCCGAGCTTGAAGACGTGGCCGACCTCTATTCCGCGCTTCGTCGCAAGCGGGCCGCCGCACCTAACGCACTCGTCGCCCTCGCGCGCCTGGGCGATGTCTGCGATCAGGTCTACCGTGAAATCGCGATCGAGGTTCGCGTTCCTGATGTGGTAGTCCGGCCTGTTCGCGCCAACGACCCAGTTGGCGCCGAGCTTAATCGGGTCGTCCGCGATGACCCGAACGCCTGCCACGCCGACCGGCGACGCCGAACCGGCGACGATGCCGTTGGCCTTCACCTCTTCCGGCAACGCGATGCGCAGGTCCCTCACCTTGAGGGTGTTCTTGAGCTTGACCTCGTTAATGTCCAGGTCGCCGCGTATGACCACGAACGTGAACTTTCCGTCCGCCATGTAGAAGACGGCCTTGAGCGTCTTCATCGTCTCTATCTCCAGGAACTCCGCGAGCTCGTCTATCGTCTTCAGCCCCGGCGTGTGCACGTCCTCCAGCTTGCGCGGGCGCTCAATGAAGTCCGGCGGCGGCTTCACGAACGAGGCCTTCTCGGCGTTGGCGGCGTAAGAGCACCGCCCGCAGACGATCAGTGTGTCCTCGCCAGCGTCCGAGAGCGCCATGAACTCATTCGAGTCCTTGCCGCCGATCGCGCCTCTGTCCGCCTCTACCATAATAAAGTTGAGGCCGCACCGCCTGAAGATGTTGTTGTACGCCTTCACCATCGCCTGGTAGGTCGTATCCAGGTCCGCCCAGTCCGCATGGAAGCTGTAAGCGTCCTTCATGTCGAACTCGCGGACGCGGATGAGGCCGCCTCGCGGGCGCGGCGCGTCGCGGAACTTCGTCTGTATCTGGTAGAGCGTGAGAGGGAGGTCGCGGTAGCTGCGGACGTTCGCCCGCACCATCATCGTCAGCACCTCCTCGTGGGTGGGCGCAATGACGAGGGGGCGCTCCTTGCGGTCCGTGACCTGGAAAAGGTCCGGGCCGAACGCTGCCGTCCTGCCGGTCTGGTCCCATATCTCGCGGGGCTGAAGCGTGGGCATGCGCAGCTCCTGCCCGCCCTCGGCGTCCATCTCCTGCCGGATGATCTCCTCGATCTTGCGGAGGGAGCGCCACGCCAGCTGCAGGTAGCTGTAGACGCCGGAGGCGACCTGGTAGATGCCGCCCGCCCGCAGCATGAGCTTGTGGCTGGTTAATTCTGCCTCCGCCGGCTCCTCCCGCAGAGTCTTGCCGAAGAGTTTTGACAGGCGCATTGGCGTATGACCTCGTGCCGACGACGAATTGGTTCAGAGCAGTCTGCAACGTATGGAAGCGGTTACGCGAGGGAGCGTCCGAAATAGCCGGTGGCCAACCCCCTGCCACCCTGAGCGACAGCGAAGGGTCTAAGAACCGCACCTGGGATAGTGACCGCTATGACCTGCTACGCTCTTAGACCCTTCGCTGTCGCTCAGAATGGCAAATTGGGGTATTTATTCCGATGGTACCGTGGCCGCAGACGCAAAAAAGAAGCGGCCCATGGTGATGACAACATGGACCGCCGTGAATCTAGCGACTGACTACTTCGCGGCCGTCGCCAGCTCCCCTTCCGCCTTTTTGACCTCTTCCATGAGCGCCGTCAGCATGTCCGTCTCTTCCACGATGCGGGCCTTCTGGCCCTTGCGGAAGATGATGGCGCGGCCTGCCCCTGCGGCGATGCCCACGTCCGCGTCCTTCGCCTCGCCCGGGCCGTTAACCTCGCAGCCCATCACGGCCACCTTGATTGACGTCTTCGTGGTCTTGAGAAGGTCGCCGACGGTGTTGGCGAGCCTGCGGATGTCCACGTCGGCGCGGCCGCAGCTCGGGCAGGCGACGAGCACGGCGCCCTGCTTGCGGAGCTCCAGCGACTTCAGTATTTCGAAGCCGGTATAGACCTCTTCCTTGGGGTCGTCGCTCAGGGAGACGCGAATGGTGTCGCCGATGCCTGCGTACAGGAGCGTGCCCAGGCCGATGGCGCTGCGGATGCTGCCGGACTTTGCCGTGCCGGACTCCGTGATGCCGAGGTGCAGCGGGTACGGCACCAGGTCGGCCATGCGTTTGTAGGCCTCGACGGTGGTATCGATATCGAACGCCTTGAGCGATATCTTGATCAGGTCGAAGTCGAGCGCCTCAAGCAGGCCGATCTCCCAAAGGCCCGTCTCGACCATGTGGTCGACGACGTTGTACTCGCCCTCGACGGCGTCGCCGGCTTTCTTGAGCTTGTTCACTCCGTCGGTGTGGCGGGACTGGCCGCGCGCCTTGCCAATGCTGCCCACCGGAGGCAGGCTGCCGAAGTTGACGCCGATGCGGATAGGCACCTGGCGGGACTTTGCCTCGCGGACGACCTCTTTGACCTTTTCCGGGTCGCGGATATTCCCGGGATTGAGGCGGAGGCAGTCCACGCCGCTCCGGAGCGCCTCGAGGGCGAGCTGGTAGTGGAAGTGGATATCCGCCACGACAGGGATTTTGACCTGCTTCTTGATATCCGCCAGCGCCTTCGCGGCCTCCATGTCCGGCACGGCGCAGCGGATGATCTCGCAGCCGACCTCCTCCGCGCCCTTTATCTGGGCGACCGTCGCGGCCACGTCGCGCGTGTCGGTCTTGGTCATCGACTGGACGGTGATGGGCGCGCCGCCGCCGACCTTTACGCTGCCCACCTGTATCTGCTTGCTGATTCGCCGCTTTCGCACGATTGGACTCCCAGTTTGTCTTCGGCTTAATCCCCTTCCCTCTCAGGGAAGGGGCAAGGGGTTAGGTTGTCTTACCTCAGGAAACTTTCGCCGTTGATAATCTTGATTATGTCCCTGTAGCTTATCACCACGATGAGACCAATGAGGACGATAAAGCCGACCATGTGCACGAGGCCCTCGCGCTCGGGCGAGATGCGCTTGCCGCGCCGCACCCACTCTATCACAACAAACAGCAGGCGGCCGCCGTCCAGCGCCGGAATCGGCAGCACGTTGATGATGCACAGGCTGATGCTTAGAAGCGCCATGAGCTCCAGGATTGGCATGAGGCCGCCCACTTCTGCGACTTCACCGGTCACCTGGGCGATGCCGACCGGCCCGGCAAGGCCGGGGTCAGGGCCGCCTGCGAACCACTGCGTGAAGCCGTTCTTGGTGAGGACAATTACTTCCCACACCTGGCCGAACGCCATCGGGACCGATTCCCATATTGGGAAGCTCTCCTTCACCATGTGCACATTCGCCGTGCCGATCCTGACTCCTACGGCGCCTTCCTTCCACTTGTTGCCGAGCTTGACGTTCGGGTTGAGCCGCTGGGCTTCAACCAGCGGTATTTGCGTGGCCGGGTCGGTCACGGTCTCAACAACAGTCCTGGTCGGCGGGTTGAGCCTCGGAACAACAGTTACATTCTCTACCGGCGCGGTGTCCGGCGAGAACGGCAGGCCGGAGACGATGACGGTCCGGCGCACGGTGAGCTGGACTTGCTTGCCGAGGTTCGAGTTGATGACCTGGGCAAGGTCTATATGCGTCTTCACAGGCGCGCCGTTGGCCTCCAGGACTACGTCCTGGGACCGCAGGCCCGCCTGATGGGCAGGAGAGTTGGGTTCGACGCCGGTGATTACCACTGTGCCGACGGGGACATCGTGCGGGAGAGTAAACAGGGTCGTGAAGACGACGATGGGAAACAGAAAGTTCATAAATGAGCCGGCGACTAGCACCACGGAGCGTTTCGCCGGGTGCTGGCGCGCAAAGCTCTGGGGGTCGGTTGGGTCTTCTTCCCCGGCCATCTTGACGAAGCCGCCGAAGGGCAGCCAGTTCAGGGAGTAGATCGTCCCGCGGTAGGTGAAACCTACCATCCGCAGCGGGAAGCCGAATCCGAACTCCAGGACCTTGATGCCGAAGAGCTTGGCTGTGACGAAGTGGCCCAGCTCATGTATAAAGACCAGGAAGCCAAGGACAGGAAATATAAGGAGCCACGACGGCAGGCCAAAAAGCAATTATGCCTCCTCCACTACCTTGCGCACCCGTTCCCGCCCAATGGAGGCCGCCAGGAGCACGTCCTCTATCGACGGGTCATCACACGACTCGAAGTCCCACAGCGCCTCCCGGATGACACTGTGAATGTCAAGAAAGCCTATTTTCCGGGCGAGGAACATGTCCACAGCCGCATCGTCCGCGCCGCAGAGCGCCGCCGGCCAGGTGCCGCCCCGCTTCGCCACCTCGATGGCAAGCTCGAAGCACGGGTAGCGCTTCGGCCTCATTTCCTGGAACGTCAGCGCCGCCGAAACGACAGGGTTAAACCTGGTGATGTTCTTGTTGTACACCCTGTCCGGGTAGAGGAGGGCGTACTGGATGGGCAGCCGCATGTCAGGCGGGCTGATCTGTGCCTTCACGGAGCCGTCCACGAATTCCACCATGGAGTGGATGAGGCTCTGTGGGTGAATGACGACTTCAATCTGCTCCCACGGCACTCCGAAAAGGTAGTGCGCCTCTATTACCTCAAACGCCTTGTTCATCAGCGTCGCGGAGTCGATGGTGATCTTTTTGCCCATCGTCCACGTGGGGTGCTTGAGCGCCTGCTCGGGGGTAACGGCGGCGAGCTGCGCGGGGTCCAGGTTTCGGAACGCGCCGCCGGACGCCGTAATGATCAACCTGGATATGCTCATATCCTCGCCGCGCAGGCACTGCCAAATGGCGTTAGGCTCGCTGTCCAGCGGCAGGATCTGTACGTTTCGCCTGCGGGCGAGCTCGGTCAGCATGCCGCCAGCGAGAATTATCGACTCCTTGTTCGCAAGGGCGATGTGCTTGCCGGCGTTGATGGCGGCGATGGTTGGTGCAAGAGACACGTCGCCTACGGTGGCGGTGACAACCGTGTCCACTTCCGGGTCGCGGACCATTTCATCGAGGGTGGACTCCCGCGAGCCGTTGAGAAAGAGGGGGGCTTTCTCGTCCCGCGAGCCTTCGCAGCTGACGAGCCTGGGCCGGAACTCCCGTACCTGGGACTCCAGTGTGTTGAGGCTCCTCCGCGCCGCCAGGCCGACCACTCGGAACCTGTCCGGGAATGTCCTGACGATATCGAGAGTCTGGGTGCCGATGGAGCCCGTGGAGCCGAGTACGGCCAGTCCCTTAGCTATGGTGCCCATATGACAAAATAATACACCACGACCAAATTGAAGACAATTGAATCCAACCTGTCCAGGACTCCCCCGTGGCCGGGCATAATCCGGCCAGAGTCCTTCACGCCCGTAATGCGCTTTAGCCTTGACTCCGCCAGGTCCCCGAGCTGGCCCCACACGCCCATCACAGCGCCGAGCGCGACGGCCGACAAGGCAGGTACTTGCAAATCGAGCGCGTACATGGCCGCAACGGCCGCGAGGACCGCGCCGGCGAATCCGCCAAATGTTCCTTCCCACGTCTTGCCCGGGCTTATTTTCGGCGCCATTTTGTGGCGGCCGATGGCGCGCCCGACAAAGAACGCCGCCGTGTCAGTTGCGAACGTAACGGCGATGAGGAAGAAGACCCATTCCATCCCCTGGTCGAGGCCCCGGAGCAGCGGCGCGTGGGCGAGTGTACCGCCGACGTACAGCACAGCACCAACCGTAGCCCCGACGCCCCGGAGGCCGATGTTCACGCCTTTCATCAGCCTGAGGAGGGATATGGCCGCTGTTGCGCCAAGGGCTGCGAGCAATGCCCCGTACACCGTTCCCTGGTAGTCAGAGGCGTACAGGTAAGCGGTCCATACGAGCGCGACCGCCCATAGGCCGGAAATGAAGTCGGATGCGCGCCATCCGATGTTTCGCGCCATACGGGCCGCTTCAAACGCCCCCAGGCAGGCCGCAAGGGCTACCAGGAACGCGAACCATGCCCCACCGGCCAGGACGGCCACAGCAAGCACTGGAATGCCCACGGCAGAGGTCAGAAGACGGGGCTTCAGGGTGCCCTTCTTTGCGGGCGCGGGGAGAGGAGCGGATGGGGCCGGAGTGGCTGGAGTCATCTGTCGCTATCGGGCGGCGTCATTACCTTGCCGAAACGGCGTGTGCGGCGGCTGAAGGCCACGAGTGACCGGGTGACCTCTTCCTCATCGAAGTCCGGCCAGAACGCCTGGGTTGTATAGTACTCGGCGTAAGCGGCCTGCCAGATGAGGAAGTTGCTGAGGCGCATCTCGCCGGCTGTGCGAATTATGAGGTCCGGGTCTGGAAACCCGCCCGTATACAGGTAGCTGCCGAACAGCTCCTCAGTGATGAGTTCCGGCCGAATACCGTCCTGGACTACCCGACGAATTGCATCAAGAATCTCCGCCCTGCCGCCGTAGTTGAAGGCAACGCCTAGGGTGAGGCTGGTATTGTTCTTTGTGAGGGCCGCAGCGTCGTCGATCGCCTCGCGGAGGTCAGGAGGAAGGTCGTAACTGCGGCCGACGTGCCGTATGCGGACGCCCTCCGCGTGGAGCGGCTCGAGCTCCTTCTTGATGGTGTCCCTGAGAAGGTGCATGAGGGCGTTCACTTCGTCCTGCGGGCGGTTCCAGTTCTCCGTGGAGAAGATAAACAGGCTGACGTATTTCACGCCGTAGCGGGCGAAGTGGCGGAGGACGCGGCGGATGTTGTCCGTCCCGGCGCGGTGTCCATCTGTGCGAGCGAGGCCGCGTGCATTGGCCCAGCGACCGTTACCGTCCATGATAATGCCGACGTGGGCGGGCACTACCGGGAGGGGAACGATCTCTGCCTGGCTGCTGCCGCTTCGAGGGGACTGGGCCTTGAAGGGCTCCGGGCTCAAACCGCCATCACCTCGGCCTCTTTGTCGTGTCGTATCTTGTCCAGCTTCGCGATGTAGGAGTCGGTCAGCTTCTGGAGCTGTTCCTGGGAGCGGCGGCTGTCGTCCTGGGAGAGGGACTTGTCCTTCTCCATTTTGCGGATCTCTTCGAGGGCGTCCCTTCGGATGTTTCGAACGGCTACGTGCGACTCCTCGGTCTTCTTGCCGACCACTTTGACCAGGTCCTTGCGCCGCTCTTGCGTGAGAGGGGGCATCGTCAAACGGATGATTGCGCCGTCGTTGCGGGGGGTGATGCCAATGTCAGACTTCATGATCGCCTTTTCGATGGCGGCTAGGGCTGTCTTGTCCCACGGCTGGATGGCGATTACCCGGGATTCCGGCACGGAGATGGTGGCCACCTGGCTCAGGGGCGTCGGGGCGCCGTAATATTCGACCGGTATGCTTTCCACCAGTGCTGCGCTTGCGCGGCCGGTTCGAATGGAGTCCATGTCCTTTGACAGCGACTGGACCGATTTCTTCATCCTGTTCTCGGCTTCAGCCATCACTTCTTGCGTAGTAGGCATTTGAACATCCCCTGAGATTCACAGGGCCCCGATTAACGGGGCCCCGGATAAACTCTTTCGGAATTGCGGTCCGCTACGGCACCTTCTCCGCCACCAGTGACCCCAGCCTCTCGCCGCTGAGAATCCGCCTGAGATTGCCCTGGGCGAACAGGTCAAAGACCACGATAGGCATCTGGTTATCCATGCACAGCGAGAGCGCTGTGGAGTCCATGACTCCCAGCCTTCTCTCCTGGACGTCCCGATAAGTGAGGAACTCCAGCTTCGGCGCCGTTGGATCTTTTGCCGGGTCCGCGGCGTAGACGCCGTCCACCGCATGCTTGGCCATCAACAGCACCGATGCGTTAATCTCGATGGCCCTCAGGGCCGCTGCTGTATCAGTCGTCATGAACGGGTTGCCGGTCCCGCATGCAAATATCACTACCCTGCCGGTCTCAAGGTGGTGGATCGCCCTGCGCCGGATGAACGGCTCCGCCATCTGCTGGATGAGCAGGGCCGACTGCACCCGGGTCTCTACTCCGTAATTGCGTTCAAGCACATCCTGGAGCGACACGGAATTCATCAGAGTCGCCAGCATACCGGCGTAGTCGGCGGTGGCGCGGTCCATCCCGACCTGCGCCTCGGCATCAGCGCCGCGCCAGATATTGCCGGCCCCAACGACTATGCCGACCTGTACGCCCATGTCGGCGATGTCTTTGACCTGGGAGGCGATGTAATAGATAGCCTCCCGGTCTATGCCGAATCCCCTGTTGCCCTTGAACGACTCTCCGCTAAGCTTGAGCAGAACTCGCTTATACTTTGCGCCGTTTGTGGTCACTACCTATTCTCCGATGGAGAACCGGGTAAACCTTCTGACGCGGACATTCTCTCCAACCTTGGCCACTACCTCGTTGATGAGGTCCTGCACGGTCTTCGAGGAGTCTTTGATAAAAGTCTGTTGCAGCAGGGCGACCTCTTGAGGCTTGGCTGTGTCGCCCTCAGGGATCAGCGCCTTGTCTATGTAAAGCGGCGACATCGCAGCGACCTGCATGGCGATATCGTGCGCGAGCTGCTTGAACTGCTCCGTCCTGGCGACGAAGTCGGTCTCGCAGTTGATCTCGACGATGGCGCCAACGCGGCCACCACTGTGAATGTAGCAGTCAACCAGGCCGTCTTTGGCATCGCGGCTCGCCTTTTTGGCGGCCGTTGCAACGCCCTTGGCCTTCAGGATCTCCTGGGCCTTGGCGATATTGCCGTTCGCCTGCGCCAGGGCCTTCTTGCAGTCCATGATACCGGCGCCGGTAAGCTCCCGGAACTCCTTTATCTGATCGAGAGTCGCTTCCACTAAAAAGGGTCCTCCTACTGCTGCTGAGCGCCGCGAGGGGCCTTTCGCCTGTTCTCGGCGGACTCTTCATCTTCTTCGAATGAGATATCGGCGGCCTTGGCTGCCATGGAGCCGGGCTGGGGCCGGTCGGCGTCGCCGGGGGCAGCGGTTGTGTCCGACACAACCACGTCCCTGCGGTTTGTGCCTTCAATTACGGCGTCGGCCATGCGGCCAGTGACAAGCCGGATAGAGCGAATCGCATCGTCGTTCCCGGGGACAGGGTAGTCTATGTACGTAGGGTCGCAGTCCGTGTCCACGAGGGCGACGATCGGCACGCCCATGCGGCGGGCCTCTGCGACGGCGTTTGACTCTTTGCCCACATCGATGATGAACAGGGCCCCGGGCATGGAGGTCATCTCCTTGATACCGCCGAGGTACTTGTTCAGCTTCTGGATCTCTTCCTCAATTCCCTGGGCCTCTTTCTTGGAGAGGACATCGAGCTCGCCCTTGGCCTTGCGCTGCTCCAGGTTTACCAGATAGTCGATGCGCGACTGGATTGTGGTGAAGTTGGTAAGCGTGCCGCCGAGCCACCGCGTGTTCACGAAGAAGGAGCCGCTGCGCTGCGCCTCCGCCTGCACGGTGTCGTGGGCCTGCTTCTTGGTACCCACAAAAATGACCTTCTGCCCGCTTGCGGCAACCTCTTCCACAAACGCCCCCGCACGCTCAAGGTACTGGAGCGTCTGCTGAAGGTCTATAATGTGGATGCCGTTACGATGGGCAAAGATATACTGCTTCATCTTTGGGTTCCAGCGCCTGCGCTGGTGTCCAAAGTGAACGCCGGCCTCCAGCAAAGACTTCATCGTGATCTGAGTCCTTACCGGCTCTGCCCTGGTTTCCTCCAACTGTTGCACCATTTAGTCTGTTCACCCTCCTGCATTTCAGGGGCACAAATATCCTTCGAATACGAAACTGTATTCGCCGCAGTGCAGTATAGCACAGCGGGGCGCGCTGTGCTACAATCTTACGAAATAAACATAAAAGCAATGGGATGGTGCGTTTTTCGCATGGGACTGGACAAGAGCGTCAAGGACACGGTTATCGGCGATTTCAAGGCCCGCGATGGCGATACAGGCTCGACCGAAGTGCAGGTTGCTCTCATCACCAAGAGGATTGAGACGCTGAACAACCACCTTCGGTCCCACAAGCACGACGAAGCCACTCGGCGAGGCCTCTTCAAGCTGGTCGGCCAGCGGCGAAGGCTCCTGCGTTACCTGAATGCGGAAGATGTGGGGCGGTACCGCTCCCTCATTGCCAAGCTGGGCATACGCAAGTAGCACCCCTGCCCCCACCATCCGCGGGGCTACTTTGTCGCACCCAACCAGGAGGCTTTCTTTTCCAATGGTGTCTTCTTTTCAACGCCAGATAGGTAGTGACGTCTTCAATTTGGAGACCGGACGCCTGGCGCTACAGGCCAACGGCTCCGTCCTCGTTCGCCATGGCGATACAGTGGTCCTCGTAACCGCCACGATGTCCAGACCTCGTGAAGGGATAGATTTCTTCCCCCTCACCGTGGACTTCGAAGAGCGGATGTATGCCAAGGGCAAGATCCCCAACATTTACTTCCGCAGAGAGGGGCGACCGAGCACCGAAGCAACGCTCACCGCCCGCCTGACTGACCGACCGATTCGCCCGCTCTTCCCCAAGGACTTCCGCAACGAGGTCCAGATCATTATTACGGCTCTATCCACAGATATGGAGAGGCCGCTTGATATCGTCGCAATGGTGGGCGCGTCAACAGCTCTCAGCATATCGGACATCCCGTTCAACGGGCCGATCGGCGCGTGCCGCGTGGGCTACGTGAACGGCGAGTTCGTTGTCAACCCCACCTACCAGCAGATGGAAGAGAGCGAGCTGGACCTTATCGTCGCCGGCAGCCGCAATGGCGTCATCATGATCGAGGCCGGCTCATACGAGTTCCCGGAAGACCTCATGCTGCAGGCCGTCGAGATTGCCCAAAAGGCGAACCTTGAGGCAATAACCCTCCAGGAGGAGATGGCGGCGGCGGTCGGCAAGGCCAAGTCGTCCTACACTCCCTTCGGCCCGACGCCTGAGCTTGAGCGACTGGTTGCCGAGAAGGTCGGCACGCGCATCGCCGACGCTTTTGTTCGGGGCACAACCAAGGCCGAGCGCAACACGGCAATGGACAGCATCAAGCAGGAGTTGCTTGAGCAGTTCCAGGACGAGTACGAGCCGAAGAGTATCTCCGGCGCCTTCGAGGCGTATACGGAGAAGGAGTTCCGAAAGCGCGTCCTGGAGCACGGTGAAAGGCCTGACGGTCGCGGCGTCAAGGAGATTCGCCCCATTTCAGCGGACGTTTCACTCCTCCCCCGCACGCACGGCAGCAGCCTGTTCCAGCGCGGCGAGACCCAGGTCCTGGGTATTACCACTCTCGGCTCGGTTGGCGACGCGCAGAGGGTCGACGACCTGTTCCATCCCCCGGACTCCACGAAGCGCTTCATGCTCCACTACAACTTCCCGCCATACAGCACCGGCGAAGTGAAGCGCATCGGATCACCGGGCCGCAGAGAGATCGGCCACGGCGCGCTCGCGGAACGCGCGATCGAGCCCGTCCTTCCGAACGAGGACGAGTTCCCGTATGTCATACGCGTCGTTGCCGAGTGTCTCGGTTCCAACGGCAGCACCTCAATGGCCAGCACCTGCGCGGGCACGCTCGCACTTATGGATGCCGGCGTCCCTATCAAGTCCCCTGTCGCGGGCATCTCCATCGGCCTGATCACCGGCGAGGACGGCAAATTCACCACCCTGACAGACATCCAGGGCATGGAAGACCACTACGGCGATATGGACTTCAAGGTCGCCGGCACGGCCCACGGGATCACCGCCATTCAGCTAGACATCAAGTCCCAGTACATCACCCTGGCAGTCGTGGAGGCTGCGCTGTCCCAGGCGAAAGAGGCGCGAGACTCCCTCCTCGGGATCATGAAGAAAGCGATTGAAGCGCCGCGCTCGGACATAAGCGAGTTCGCACCGCGCATGACGCGCATCAAGATCCCGGTGGAGAAGATCGGCCTCGTCATCGGCCCGGGCGGCAAGATGATCCGCGCGATTATCGAAGAGACGAAGGCGACGGTCGACATTGAGGACGACGGCACGGTGACTATCGGGTCCACCGACAGGCTGGCCGCCAAGCGCGCAGTGGAGATCATCGAGGGCCTGACCCGCGAGGCGAAGGTTGGCGATATCTATACCGGCAAGGTTGTCCGCACCACCAACTTCGGAGCCTTCGTAGAGATCTTCCCCGGCCAGGACGGCATGGTCCACATCAGCGAGCTTGCCGACTACCGCGTTGGGGCAGTCGAGGATATCGTCAAAGTCGGCGACGATGTAACCGTCCAGGTTATCAACGTCGATCCCAGCGGCAAGATCGCACTCTCCCGGCGAGCGCTGCTGGAGGGCGACGGCGCCAAGGCCCAGGGCGAGGCCGCCGGCGACGGCGCAGAGGCCGGACATGGTTCCGGGTACAAGCCGCGTCCTCAAGGCGGGGGCGGACAGGGCGGCGGCGGACGGCGTGATGACCGCAGAGGCCCTCCCCGCTCAGGCGGCGGCGGGCGCCCAGGCGGCTTCGGCGGAAGGCGCTAGCCCACAGGGCTGAACACACGATACACATGACCGGGCGGGAAGCTTTTCCCGCCCGGTCCTTTTTTTCAGCGAAATTACCGGTCGGTAACGGGAGATCGACTAGTCCTTCAAGACTATTCAAGACAGTCACAAAAGACAGTCAACATTTTCGCCGAGAATCCTAATATAAGCGGAGTACTTTGCCGGAAGTAACGGAGGTCTCCGTGGGCACGGGTGCGGACCGAAATCAACACAAACGGTCGCAGGATAGCCTTGTCGAACCAGCCAACGCAGCCGAAGATGTTAACTCGGCGACCGGCGCCGCTTCGCCGCCGCATGCCAAGCCGCCTCCCGTGCCGGGGGAAGTCCCCGTGCGCATCAACTTGCGCGCCCGCTTCCCCTCTGCCGACCGCCGCACAGGGATAGACCAGGAGCTGGGCTAACTCGCCGCCAGGTCTCCCTCGGATGCCGTCCCCTGCCCGCCCAGCTACTACCCTTTACTTTCCATTGCCATTACCTTACTCTCTCTTTGCTCAATTTAGCCGCGGCACGCATGCATTGCAGGGGCCGCATAGATTACCCCCTCAAGGAGAGGGCAATGTCACCAACAAAGGTCGTAATTCAAGGCGTCCTCGGTAAGATGGGACAGGAGGTGCTCAAGGCGGTCTCGAAAGAGCCGGACATGAGGCCCCACGGTGCGGTGGACACCAACGCCGGGGCCGGCACTATAGCGCTCCCATCCGGCAGCGACTCTATCCCGTTGTCGCGGTCGATCGCAGACGTGCTTGAGGGCGCAGATGTGGTCGTCGACTTCACAAACGCTGAGGGCGCCATGCAGGCAGTCCGCGCCGCCGCGCCCCGGAAGGTCAACCTGGTTGTCGGGTCTACCGGCTTTGCAAAGGCCGACTACGAGGCCGTAGGCGCGCTTGCGAAGCAGCATGGCGTCGGCATCCTCATCGCGCCCAACTTCACCATCGGCGCAGTGGTAATGATGCACCTCGCGAAGATCGCCGCGAAGCACTTCGAGTACGCGGACCTCATAGAGTTCCACAGCGAGATGAAGCTGGACTCCCCGTCCGGCACAGCAGTCGCGATAGCCAACGCGGCGGTGGACGGCCACGGCGGCCCCTTCAAATCGCCGGAATCGCACAAGGAGCTCGTCAAGGGCGCGCGCGGCGGCGTTCAGGGCGGGATAAACATACACGCCGCCCGCATGCCCGGCACCGTGGCGCACCATTCGCTCGTTTTCGGCCACACCGGCCAGACGCTGACGATACGCCATGACTCGATCAACCGGGAGAGCTTCATGCCGGGAGTTATGCTGGGCATACGGCAGGTCCTCAAGACCCCGGGCCTGACTATCGGCCTGGACAAGTTCCTGGGACTCTAGGCTGGATTTGCCGGGGGATAGTCGCTATCATTTCTGTTAAATCGTAGCGGGGAGGAGAAGCCGCACGGCGGCTTTCGAAGACCATCGTGAGAAACTGTCGCATTGCAGTCGTGGGCGCAACCGGCGCCGTGGGCCAGGTCTTCCTGGATATCGTTCAGCAGCGCAAATTCCCCGCCAGCCAGATAAGGCTATGCGCGTCCGCCCGGTCCGTCGGCAAGAAGGTCACCGTCAACGGCGAGCAGATCGCCATCGAGGTGGCCACCCCCAAGCTCTTCAGCGAGGTGGACATCGTCTTCATCGCCGCCGGCAGCGACATCAGCAAAGCGATGGCGCCCATCGCAGTTGAAAAGGGCGCGGTCGTCGTCGACAAAAGCTCGGCCTTCCGCATGGACCCGAACTGCGCGCTCGTAGTTCCCGAGGTGAACGGGGACGACCTCGTCGGCCACAAGGGCATCACGAGCGTCCCCAACTGCTCCACGACGCCCCTGGTCATGGTTCTCAAGCCCCTGAACGACAGGCTCAAGGTCAGGCGCGTCATAGCGGACACTTACCAGTCCGTTTCCGGCACAGGCGTTGAGGCCATTGATGAACTCCGGACGCAGACTGCACAGATCGTGAAAGGCGAGCCTGTGACGAAACAGGTCTACCCGCACCAGATAGCCTTCAACCTCTTCCCGCACATTGAGACGTTCAAGGAGAACGGCTACACGACGGAAGAGATCAAGATGACGATGGAATCTCGCAAGATACTCCACCTGCCCAACCTGGCCGTCTCCGCCACCTGCGTGCGCGTCCCGGTCATGGTCAGCCACAGCGAGTCTGTGCACATAGACTTCGAGGGGAGGATCACCCCTGACGAAGTGCGAAAGATCCTTTCGAATGCGCCCGGCATCAAGGTCGTGGACGACCCGTCGAAGGGCGTCTACCCCACCCCGCTCATGGCGGAGGGCAAGGACGAGGTCTTCGTCGGCCGCATCCGGGAGGACGCCTCCAACCCGAACGGCATCGCCATGTGGCTGGTCTCAGACAACCTCCGCAAGGGAGCTGCCCTCAACGGCATCCAGATTGCAGAGGAGCTTCTGCGCAGGGACCTGGTAGGCCGGAAGGCGCGGGTGTAGGGTACGGGGTACGGGGTACGGAAGGGGTCATGGCATGGTCCGAAGCCCCTGCCAAAGCATCAGTTCCGTTGTAACAGTCGTCAAATCGACGCGCCAGCGCTTTCCACACCCGCCGGGCACGCCGCCATAATCGCCGCACAGGAGACTCCCATGGAAATCGGCAGACTTCTCACCGCAATGGTCACCCCGTTCGCCGACAACGGCGATGTCGATTACGGCCAGGCGCGAAAACTCGCGAAGGCGCTTGTAAAGTCCGGCAGCGACGGCCTCGTCATCGGCGGCACAACCGGCGAGGCCCCGGCGATGTCCGACGAAGAGAAGCTGAGGCTATTCGGCGAGGTCAAGGACGCCGTCGGCGTCACCGCGACCGTCATCGCCGGCACGACCGACAACAACCACCGCCGCTCCATCGAGCTGTCGCAGGAAGCGGAGAAGCTCGGCGTCGACGGCCTGCTCCTGACCGTCCCCGCCTACAACAAGCCCTCCCAGGACGGCCTGTACCACCACTTCAAGGCCATCGCCGCCGCAACGCGCCTTCCGGGAATCCTGTACAACGTTCCCGGCCGCACTGCGCTCAACATGACCGCGGCTACAACCCTGAGGCTGGCGCAGATCGATAACATCATCGGCATCAAAGAGGCCTCCAGCGACGCCGACCAGATCGCCCAGATCATCGACCAGGCCCCGCCGGGGTTCAAGGTCTGGTCCGGCAACGACAACGAGACATTCTCGATCATGTGCACTGGCGGCTACGGCATCGTCAGCGTCGCCTCCAACATCATCGGCCTGCAGATCAAGGGGATGATGGACTGCATCGTCGAGGGCAAGGTGGACCAGGCCGCCAAAGAGCACCTGCGGATGCTCCCGATCTTCAAGGCGCTCTTCTGGGTCACCAACCCCGTCCCCATCAAGTACGCCGTCAACCGCGCCGGCTTCCGCGCCGGCCCCGTCCGCCTGCCCATGTACGCGCCGGACAAAGACTTCAACACCCGCTTCGACGCGGTAATGGACAAGTACAAGATGGACGTCATGGGGTAGTAGTCCGATAGCGGTCGTATGATGGTCTGGTAACGGGTGACCTGGGCTTGAGGAGGAGACCATGCAGACCAAACTGACAATTCACCTCGATGAAGACCTGATCAAGTACGCAGAAGAGTACGCCAAGGAACACGGTACGTCTGTGTCTGAAATGGTCGCGGCATATATCGCGGTACTAAAGTCACGCCCAGAAAAGGCCCACTTAGACCTCCCAGAGGTGGTCAAGCGGCTTCGCGGCGCTGCAAAAGGCCCCGCTGACGAAGAAGACTACTACCGCTACCCGGAATCCAAGCACAGGTGAAAGTAGCTTTCGACACCAACGTCGATTTGGACGTCCTCCTGGACCGGTCACCGCATTCCGAAATTGCCTCGCAGTTGTTCGCGTATGTGGCCCGTTCCGAAATCACCGGCATCTTGTCGGCCACCTCGATAACGACCATACACTACGTATCTTCAAAGAACGTGGGTAAGTCCGGAGCCGACAAACTCGTCGAGTCTTTGATAGGAACGTTTGAAATCGCCGAGGTTAATGACGACGTTATCCGAAGTGCATTGAAGTTGAGTTTTGCCGATTTTGAGGATGCGGTCTTACACGAAGTAGCGCGGAATTGCGGTGCTGACGCCATCGTCACAAGAGACCCGAAGGGGTTTGCTAAAGGTTCGATTAGAGCATTTCAGCCGCAATCTCTGCTGGTGCTCCTGGAAAGCGGCGTGATCAATCTGTAGAGGCCTGACGAGGACCGGCTCACTCCAGAAACCCTTGCTCCCGCAGCCGCCTTATGCTCTGGTCCAGCGACTCCTCCAGTTCCTTCTCTAGCCCGTAGTAGTCCACTACTTGCATCGCCGCCAGGAGCAGGCCTTTCACCTCGCCAGCCAGCTTCACGCGGTCCGGCCCACCGTACTTATGGCGCTTGCTGCCGCTCCCCTCGAAGTGGTTCACCTGCTGCGCCAGCTCGCCGCCCTCTTCCAGTATGCGAGTCATTATTTGGAACGGGTCTTTGCCGTTCGGGAACCGCCGCTCGAGGCCCTGGTTGACCAGCTTGACCTTGTCGAACATACTTACCCCCTGATTGCCGTAAAACAAAAGCGCCGAGGCTCTTCACCCCGGCGCTTCTCTCTTCCGTCTTTACCCTAAACCCCAAACTCTACACCTTCATGAGGTCTCTAACCATAACTGTCTCGTCGCGGTGGGGGCCGGTGGAGATGACGTCTATGGGGACGCCGACCAGCTCTTCAAGGCGGTCAACGTAGCGGCGGGCGTTCTTGGGGAGGTCCTCCAGGCGGCGCGCGCCGGCTGTGGGTGTGTCCCAGCCCCTGTGGTTCTCGTAAATCGGCACGCAGCGGCTCAGCTCCGTCGCGCTGCCGGGGAAGTCATGCACGATCTCCCCGTCCAGCTCGTAGCCTACGCACACCTTGATAACATGGTAGATGTCCAGCACATCCAGACGCGTGAGAACGATCGATGTGTACCCGTTGATGCGGCTGCTGTAGCGGCCGGTGACGGCGTCGAACCAGCCCACGCGGCGCGGGCGGCCCGTGGTGGCGCCGAACTCCTGCGCGCGGTCCCGAATCGAGGTGCCCGTTGCGTCCAACAGCTCGGTCACGAAGTTCCCGCCGCCGACACGGGTGCTGTACGCCTTGTAGACGCCGACTATCGAGTTAATCTGCCGTGGCTGCAGGCCAAGCCCGGTAAGGGCGCCACCGATAGTCGGCGAAGACGAGGTCACAAACGGGTACGTGCCGTGGTCGATATCCAGCATCGCGCCCTGTGCGCCCTCAAGGAGCACATTCTTGCCCGTATCCGCCGCGTGGCTGACGATGTGCTCGGCCGGCCCTATGTAGGGGGCAAGTTTGGACGACCACGCCTTGCACTTGTCTAAGACATCTTTGAGGTCTACAGCCTTGTGGCCGTACACCTTGGTGATGATTGCGTTGTGGTGGCTGAGCACGCTCTCAAGCCGCGGCAGCAGGCTCTCCAGGTCCTTCAGGTCCGCCGCGCGGATGCCGGTGCGAGCGGCCTTGTCCATGTACGCAGGTCCGATCCCGCGTCCTGTAGTGCCTATTGCGTCCTTGCCCTTCGCCTTCTCAGAAAGCTGGTCGAGAAGGACGTGGTACGGCATGACAATGTGGGCGCGCTCACTCACGATCAGTCGGCCGGTGACATCCACGCCCTTGGTTGCGAGGCTTGAGATCTCGTGGAGGAAGACGTCGGGGTCGACGACGACTCCGTTTCCGATGATGCCGAGGGTCTGCGGCCAGAGGATGCCGCTGGGCACGAGGTGAAGGACCAGCTTGCCCTTGTCCGTGATGATTGTATGGCCGGCGTTATTGCCCCCGGAAAACCTGGCGACAATATCGGCATTCCTGGAAAGGAAGTCTACGATCTTTCCCTTTCCCTCATCGCCCCACTGGGCGCCCAAAACGGCACTGACCGTCATCACAACTCCCCTTGATTCGAAGTTGGCGCAACTGTCCTGATTTTGACCTTCGCGAGTATATCATAAACGGCAGCAGCGGGCAGTCGGATAAGGCAGTAGTTGGTAGTAGGTAGTTAGTAGTTGGCCAGACCAAATTCGATCGGCTGTTGGCTTGGCTGACTACCTACTACCAACTACTAACTACCCGCCACCGGCGATCTGGTCCGTCTTCGCGGCCATGATGAAGTCGTTGCGGTGGAGTCCCTTGATCTTGTGCGTCCACCAGCCGACGCCCACCCTACCCCACTCCACCACGAGGCGCGGGTGGTGGCCCTCCTCTTCGGCGGCCTGGCCCACCTTGTTGGCAAATGCCAGCGCCTGAGCGAAGTCTTTGAACTTGAACGTGCGCTCAAGGTGCTTAACGCCCTGCTCCTCGGTAAGCTCCCAGTTGGGCACCAGCGGCTTCAGCTCAACGATTTCCGCATCCGTAACTTTCGGTGAGTCCCTCCTGCATACACCGCATTTCTCGCGCCAGAGTGTCATATACAGGCCTCCTGGGGACCGGGATTGACCGGTTGGTCAACATAAATATCCTAGCACAGGTAGTAGAGTCAGTTGGAATGTGTTGCTATACTCGGTTAGAAGCGAGTTCCCCATCCTCTCAAGCTGCAACTTCCAGGAGGCCCCATTGAAGGTACGAAAGGCTGTAATCCCCGTCGCAGGCTTCGGCACGAGGTTCCTGCCGGCAACGCGCGCCGTGCCCAAGAACCTACTGCCCGTGCTGGACACACCCGTGATCCACTTTGCGGTGGAGGAGGCGGCAAAAGCGGGGATAGAACACATCGTCCTCGTCATGTCTCAGCGTCAGGAAGCGATGGGCTACTACTTCGGCAAGTACACCGAGCTGGAGCTGGCACTGGAGAAGAAGGGCAACAAGGCGATGCTGGAAAAGATGCTCGCTATCCCGAAGATGGTGGAGATCAGCTATGTCTACCAGCACGAGCAGATGGGCCTTGGCCACGCCGTGAAGACTGCAAAAGCGGTAGTGGGCAGGGAGCCGTTCGCCGTGTTCCTTCCAGACGACATCATCTGGTCAGAGAAGCCGACTATCGGATCGATGATCGATCTCTACAACCAGTACCAGTCAATCGTCCTGGCTATCAAGCAGGTGCCGGACGAGATGGTGCCTAACCTGGGGATCGTCGCCGGCAATCAGATCGCCGACCAGGTGTACCAGGTGACGAAGATGGTGGAGAAGCCGAAGTTGGCGGACGCTCCGTCGAACCTGGCCATAATCGGACGGTACGTTCTCCCGCCGGAGATATTCGACGTGCTGGACCGCACGAAGCCGGGCGCCATCGGCGAGATACAGCTAACGGACGCAATGGCCACGCTTATGTCCTCCACCGGCAAGGCCTACGGCTACAAGTTCCACGGCGCACACTTCGATACCGGCGTTCCGCTGGGCATGCTCAAGGCCTCCGTCTACGCCGCCATGAAGCGGGAGGACCTGGCCCCGCAGCTCAAAGAGTGGCTGAAGAAGTACCAGTAGTAAGTAGTGGGTAGTTGGTAGTTGGCCAGACATACAGCCGGCTGTTGGATTGGCCAGCTACTAACTACCTACTACCAACTACCATCCCTCTGTGTTACCCTTTCGCCCAGCCCTTCAGCGACGTTCCCAGGAGGCCTCATGCGACTTATTCTAGCCGGCTGCGAGTACTCGGGGACCACTACCCTTGCCTACCGCCTCCGCGACTGGATCCACACGGTCATCGGCGGCAACGTCAACCGGATCCACGACCACTTCAAGATACCTTACACGTTTGTCCATATGCCTGAGTACACTCCCACCCCGGACGCTACTCCGGACGAGGTGAAGAGCTTCCTCTCGCTCAGCCCGCGCATAATGGATACGGTGATGCGGCATAACTGCGTTTACCACTCCAAGGCCATCAAGGGCATGGAGGACAAGATCATCATCGGCATGCACATCGATGAGCTTGTCTACGGCCCTCGCTATTTCAACTACGGGCAGGCAGGCACGAATGGGGACAGGCGGGCGTTCGGCCTGGGCATCGAGCGGACGGTCCTGGCAGAGGCCCCTGATACCATCCTGGTCCACGTTCACGCCACCCCGGATGTGATCGCAAAGCGCATGAGGCAGAACCCCCACCCGAACGGACTTGTGAAGGAGAATGACATCCAGTTCGTCCTGGGCAGGTTCGCGGAGGAGGTCGGCCACTCCGTGCTTCGTCGGAAGATTGCTCTGGATACGAGCACGATGTCTGTGGAAGAGACCTTAAACGAATTCGTTCGCAAGGTTGAGCCGCTCATGGCGGACAACGATCGGCGGCGAATGCTCCTGCGCCAGGTCTGGCTCAAAGACGGCGCCGCGGCCGGGAAGTAGGTGCGCCAGTGAGACTGCTAATTGTCGGCTGTGAATACTCCGGCACCACCACGTTCACCTGGCAGGTGATGACGTGGGCCAAGAAGCACCTGGGAGCGCCGGACCTCGGCCCCCACGACCACTTCAAGTGGCCGCACATCGCACATCCAAAGGCCTCGTCCACCGAAGCGCACGACAAGTACTTACACGATTGGGAGGCCGGTCGCGGACCGGACCCCACCACCCACGCGCTAACGCTGGAAGAAAAGATGCAGCTTTTGGACCTCCCGCCGACGATCCAGGAGATGTTCATGCGCTACCTGATCCAGTACCACCTCCAGGACGCCTTCTACTCCGACCCGGACATGGTGATGGTGGGCATGCATTTCGACGAGGCAATCTACGCGCCGCTCTTCTACGGCTACGGCGCCGTTGGACAGTACGCGGCCCGTAACCACGAGTCGCGAATCGTGGAGCAGCGCCTTTACGACGTCGCGCCGGACCTGGTGCTTATCCAGGTCAAAGCGACTCCAGAGACGATTGCGAAGCGGCTAAAGGCAAAGCCACACCCGCACGGGATCATCAAGGAGAAGGACATCGAGCTCGTCCTTAAACGGTTCCAGCAGGAGTACGAAGACTCGTCAATCTACCGCAGGTTCACAATCGACACGACGAGGGCGTCACCTGCTGAGTGCCTTGAGCAGTTTGTGGAGAACATGAAGCCGCTCTGGACCGAGTCGGACAGGATGCGGATGATGGCGCACAGGGAGCTTGCAAAGCAAGGGTACGGGGTGTAGAGATGCGACTGCTGATAACCGGCGCCGAATACACCGGCACAACGACCCTCTCGTGGGCGATTGTGGAGTGGATGCGGGAGAACATGGGTGTTGCCAACCTGTGGACGCACGACCACTTCAAATGGCCCCACCTGTCGCATCCCCGGGCGAGGTCTGCTGCGCACCAGGACGAGATGTATGCGGACTGGCTGGCGGGGAAGGCCGAGGACCCCACGCGCCTTGGCCTTACGCTGGAAGAGCAAAAGAAGATCATGGCGCTCAGCCCGCGGCTGAGGGAGATGTTCCAGCGCTACCTCGTCAGCTACCACGTGATGCCGGCCTTCTTCCAGGAGCCGGACTACATAGTCATTGGCATGCACATTGAAGAGGCGGTCTACGCGCCCATGTACATGGGGTACGGCCGCAATGGGGAGTACGGGGACCGCGCCGAGATGGCCATGGACGTCGAGCAAGCGCTATTCAAGTACGCCCCGGACCTGGTCATGGTAATGCTGAACGCCTCGCCGGAGGTCGTCTCGAGCCGTATGAAAGCGACGCCCCACACCAACTCGATTGTGCCAGAACGCGACGTGCCCACCGTTCTGCGCCGGTTTGAAGAGGTATACGCAGCCTCTTCCATCCACCGGAAATTCAAGATCGACACGAGCAAGGCGACCGTGCAGGAGTCGCTGGCCGAATTCCTTCAGAAGATGGAGCCGCTGTGGTCTGACACGGACCGCCTCCGGATCATGTCCCACAAGCAGCTACGGAGATTCGGCCACAAGGTGTAGGGCATCGTACGCGCGTGTAGCTGCACACCATGCTGTGCCCGGTATTAATGCACAGCATGCTGTGCAGCTACACAGATACCTCGACTTCGTCTACCCGCTCCTGGTGCCGTCCGCGTCCACCTCGTCCGCCCCGTGAGCGCCACCGTTCTGCGACGTCATGACGCCGGGCAGGTTCTTGAGGGTCTTGATTATGTCTATGCCTGTGAGCGACTCCACGAGAGCGGGCAGCTGAGCGATCGTGTTGGAGACGTCGCGCGTGACCTTGCTCGCGCCCGCACCGTCACCGTTACTGCCTCCATTGCTAATTACGACAATGCTGTCCGTCTTTGCCAGTGGCTCAGCGACGGCCTTTGCGAGCTCAGACAACGACTGGAAAATCTGTTGGACCAGGGCCGCCTGCCCGTACTCCTTCCAGGCCTCGGCCTTCTTCTGCATCGCCTCGGCTTCTGCGAGTCCTCTCGCACGGATGGCGTCCGCCTCCGCCTCGCCGCGCAGGCGAATGGCGTCCGCGTCTGCCTGGCCGTGCAGGCGTATCGACTGGGCCTGGGCCTCCGCCTCTGCGATCGCCCGGGCCTTGTTGCCCGCGGCGAGCGCCTCGAGCTGGTACTTTTCTGCATCGGCGCTGATCTCCACGCGCCGCTTGTTGCCCTCGGCGACGATCATCAGCTTGTCGCGCTCCGCCTCCGCCGGCCTTCTGACCGTTGCATCCAGCTCGCGTTGCCGGCGCAGTATCTCCTGGTCCTGTATCTGAATCTGCTTCTGGCGTTCGACAACGTCGATCTGCAGCTCTTCGGACCTGATCGTCTGCTTCGTTTTCGCCGCCTGGAGCTGGTACGCCAGCTCGGCCTCGACCTTGCTGGCGTTTACCTCCTGGTCGTACGAAGCCTTCTGCGTTGAGAAGTCCTTCTGCGATTCAGCGATCTGCGTGTCGGCAGCGAACTTGGCCGCCTGGCGCACCTGCTCGGCCTGGGCGGCCTTGATGCCCGCGTCGCGCGCGGCCTCAGCCTCGCCGATGGCGGCATCGCGCTTCACCTCCGCGGTGCGCTTCTTGCCCAGCGCCTCCAGGTAGCCGTGGGAGTCCTGGATATCGTGGATGGTAAAGCTCACGATCTCCATGCCCATATTGGTCATGTCGGTGTGGGCAACTTCGCGCACCTTGTCGGCGAATGTGGCGCGGTCGCGGTAGATCTCCTCAACCGTCATTGTGCCCAGGATGGCGCGCTGCTGGCCCTCAAGGGTCTGCAGAGCGATGCGCGCGACTTCCTGCGGGACTTGCCAAGAAACTGCTCCGCCGCCGTCCTTATCGCCTCCTCGCTCCTGCCAACCTTCACCTGCGCCACGCCGTCCACGGAAACCGCCACGCCTTCTTGAGTGTAGACGCGCTCGGTGACGACGTTCAGCGTCATAACCTCCAGCGACAGCACCTGGGGCTTCTCAAGGATCGGAATGACAAATGAGCGGCCACCGACCTTGATCTTCCGCAGTTTTGTACCGCCGGATACGATCAGGGCCTCGTTTGGACCTACCTTGTGAAAACCGGCCATCGTGCGTCTCCTTCTGCCAGATTAGGGCTTGCCTTGCGGGAGCCTGGGCTCCTTGACCATCCTCTCAACCTTCAGGACGTCGCGGTAGACGCCTGTTACCTGGATATGCTCGTCCTTGGGAATGAAACCCTCGGTGTAGTCCGCCGCCGCTACGTACTCGCGACCGTTGACCATTACCTTGCCGGAGGGACGCAGGTCCGTTAACGATATGCCCCATTCCCCAATGATCTCCAGTTCGGAAGGGTCAATGTTCCCCGTGTTGCTGCCGACGTCCTGCCTTGCGAACCTGAAGAACACGGCGAAAGTGGTCAGCGCGATTGCCGCCATGGCGCCGATTATCCACAGGCTTACGCGGAGGCTTGGCTCAGGGAAGTCCGGGGCCGAAAAGTAGCCGCCGAACAGGAGCAGCCCCCCGAGGACCAGGGCAACCACGCCGCCGACGCCGAGGACCGTGTGGCCGTCGATGTGGACTTCGAGGTAAAAGAGGACCATTGCGAAGACCAGAAGACCCACGGCTATCCAGTTTACGGGGAGGTTGCCGAAGCCGACCAGCCCCAGGGCGATGCATATGCCGCCGACAATTCCCGGGCCGATCAGACCCGGCGTGGCGATCTCGATGATGATGGCAACGCCGCCGATCACGAAGAGCAGAAATGCGATGTTAGGGTTCGCGAGGAAGCCGATGATGTTGTCCAGTATCGTCGGCTCGACACTGCTGATACTCGCTCCCGCGACGCTCACCGTCACCTCGCCCGAGGCCGTCCGCGCCGTGCGCCCATCGACCAGCGCCAGCAGCTCGTTAAGGTCGTGGGCGGTGAAGTCGATGATCCCGGCGTCCAGCGCCTCGGTGGTGGAGAACGACCACGCGAGCGAGACCGTCTCCTAGAGCGCGGCACCGTTTCGGCCCCGCTCCTGAGCTATGCTGCGGATGAAGGCGCGGGTGTCCTCGTTTACCTTCCGGCCGAGTGTTCCCTCAATGTCGCCCCCGTCGCCGTTTATGGGAGATGCTGCGCCAATGTTGGTGCCGGGGGCCATAACGGCGAAATTGGCGGCGGCGGTAACGAATGTGCCGGCGGATGCTGCCTGCGCCCCGCCGGGTGCCACGAAAACCGCCACCGGAACATCGGAGGCAAGTATGGAGGCCACGATATCACGTGTCGAGACGACAAGGCCGCCGGGCGTGTCCATCTGGATGACGACAAGGCGCGCGTCCTCGGACTCTGCGCGGTCTATGCCCCGCGCAACGCGCTTGGCGACCATGGAGTCTATTGGGCCGTCTATCTGAACGAGATACACGGTGTTGGTGGCAGTGGAGGATGTCGCCGCGCCGATGAAGACCGAGAGCAGGCCCAGGGCAAACGCAAGGAGCCCTGTTTTCCTGACCATGACGCGCTCCTTTCCGGTTGTTTCGCAGGGTGCCGGCGGCCATCCGCGTCGGCCGTCCTGCATGTTGTCCATAATATTCATGGATGATAGCGAAAAGTCGCTGCAACGCGCATCACATGACGCTGTGATTTCGAAACGCGCCGGACATGAGCCTTATTACACGGGGCTGTTATTCGGCGCGGGCGCCTGTGCCTGAGTAACCATGAGTCGCACTGTCCGGATTTCATCGAAAGTATACGTTTCACCAAGCAGCTCCCGCACAGGCGTGAGCGTCGGAGTCCCGGTGGTCTTGAAAGCCTCCACGATCCGCGTGACCCGGTCCCGGGGTGGCAGGAGGTGGTCGATGCGGACCTGCACACCCTGCCTCACGAGCGTCTCCAGGTGCTCCATGATGGTTGCCGGGCTTCGCCCCCGCCGCGATGCGACTTCCTGTATGGAGAGCCCCTGTTCGATCAGGGCCCGCGTTTCCATGTGCCGTTCGCTGGGCCCGGAGTCCGGGCGTCCCTTTCGCTCCGGTCTGGAGCGGTTGGGACGCTCCTGCAGGCCGTGCTCGGCGGCGTAGCGGCGTATCTCGCCTAAAAATGCGTCGCCAAGCTGCGCCAGCTTCTCCCGGCCCACGCCGCTGATCATCGCAAAACTGTCATGGCTTTGCGGCACATAGAAAGACATCTGCTGAAGGGCCACGTCTCCAAAGATGACGAATGGGGGAACACCACGCGACTCCGCTATCTGCTTTCGGAGGCTCCGCAGGCGCTCGAACAGGCCGCGGTCGAAGGCGACCTCCGCCACGGGCGCCGCCGAATGCGTCGGGGCCTGGCGGGGGCGGACCAGGACCATTCTTTCGCGATTCTTCAGGAACGACCAACCGGACGATGACACTCTGAGGACCGGGAACTCGTCCGCGCTCTTTTCCAGGATGCCCTTGCGGAGGAGCTGCTGGACAATCGTCACAAGGTCTTCCCTTGAAAAGTCCTTCACGATGCCGTAGACCGACAGCTGGTCGTGTCCAAAGTCCCGTATCTTCTTCGTGTTGCCGCCGCGCAGGACGTCTATTACGTGGACAGCGCCGAAGCGCTCGCCGGTGCGGACGACGGCAGAGACCACCTTCTGGGCGATCTCGGTGCCGTCGAACTCCTCGGCAGGGGCGAGGCACACGTCGCAAGACTTGCAGTTATCCTGGTCGTAAGTCTCGCCAAAGTACTCCAGCAGGTACGCCCGGCGGCACGACGTAGACTCTGCCAGCCTGACCATCTGACCCAGCTTAGCGCGGGCGTTTCCGCGCTCCGCTGGATCCTCAATCCGGTCGATGAAATACTCATGCTTCGCGCTGTCGCCATATGAGTAGAACAGCAGGCACTCGGCCGGCAGGCCGTCGCGCCCTGCGCGGCCGGTCTCCTGGTAGTAGCCTTCAAGGCTTTTGGGCAGATCGTAGTGAACCACAAGTCTCACATCCGGCTTATCGATGCCCATGCCGAACGCGATGGTGGCGACGACTACGGGCACCTGGTCGCGGATGAACTTTTCCTGGTTGTCCTGGCGTACGGCGGCGTCCAGCCCTGCGTGGTAAGGCAGGGCGTTGTGCCCGCGCGCGACCAGGTCGGCGGCGAGCGCATCGGTATCCTTTCGGGAGAAGCAGTAAACGATTGCGGGCTCACCCCTGTGTTTTTCCAGGAGCGTGAGGAGCGTGGTAAATGGTTCTCGCTTCGGGACGACCTCATAAGAGAGGTTGGCCCGGTTGAAGCTGGACTGGAAGGTGCGGGCCGCGCCGATTGCGAGCTGTTCGATGATATCGTCGCGCACGCGAGGAGTCGCGCTGGCGGTGAGAGCTGTAACGGGCACCCGCGGGAACTCGTCTCGCAGCCCCTTGAGGTTGCGGTAGTCCGGCCGGAAGTCGTGGCCCCACTCGGAGATGCAGTGCGCCTCGTCGATGGCGACGAGGCTGATTTTAATCGCCCCGAGGAAGCGCCTGAAGTCGGGGATGGCGAGGCGCTCGGGAGCGACGTACAGAATCTTCACCCGCCCCGCCATTGCCCGTCGCTGGACGCCGGCGATATCGGCCGCGCGCATCGTGCTGTTCACGAACTCGGCGGCGATGCCGTTCGCCTTCAGCGCGTCCACCTGGTCCTTCATCAGCGATATCAGCGGCGAGACGACGATGGTAACACCATCCAGGCACAGCGCGGGAAGCTGGTAGCACAGCGACTTGCCGCCGCCGGTAGGCATGAGGACAAGCGCGTCTTTGCCGGCGAGGACGTGGCCGATAATCTCTTCCTGTAGCGGCAGAAAGCGGTCATAGCCGAAGTGGGACTTGAGGGCCGAGAGGATGTCGTGTGCGGAGACCGGCATAGGACCCTCCCGGCAAATTCAGGGGCAGGGACGACGTTTCGATTAGAACGCAAATATACCTGAATCAGAACAAACAATCAACCTGCCGATTTGCGCGCTTTCTTACGGGCGGGCCTGACATCGTACTCCGCCTTCGACTCCGCCACCATAGAACGCTTCACCGGCGCTACGCCGTCCAGCCGTGCCTCGATCTCATCCAGCCGCCGCTCTATCCGCGCCTGCACGTCCCCGCGCGAAAGTATGTCCACCACATACTGGTTGAGGCTCACATCCTGCTTCTTCGCAGCCTCCGCCAGCGACCGGTGGAGGGACGTCGGCACGCGGACGTTGAACTTGCCGCTGTACTCCTCGGAGTAGGAGGGTTCAGGAATGTCGTGGCCACGTTCGTATTCGACCTCTATCCAGAGCTCCCGGGCTTCTCTGGCCATTTGCGGGAGCTCCTCAAGACTATCTGCCTGCGTAAAGCAATTGGGCAGGTCAGGAAAAACGACAACGTACGCCCCGTTTGGCTGGTCCGGGTCGACAACAACCTCAAAGGGATAGTTGAGCTTCAGATAGTAGTCGAGAGGCTTTCGGTCCAGAGACGCCTTCTTAAGCATCTTTCCCGTCCAGAATCACCGACTTGATAAAAAGAGCCAGGTACGGCCGCGCCACGTACCTACCCGACTGGAGAGGAACCGGAAGTGTCCTCCGTCCAGGCTTGGTAAACGCAACGTGGCTGCCTCGCTGTCTCTCCATGGTCCATCAGAAGTGTTCCATAACTTTACGAACATCTTCGAAGTCCATATCGGGAGGCTTTGACATCAGCCTCCGTATTAGCTTCTCAATCTGCGTCATTTCGCCTCGCTTATAGTACCACAGGCGGTACTAGTTCGCACTCTGTTCTATTGCTTGCCCAGGCTTGCCTCCACCATCTCAATGAGGTCCTTCGCCTGCTTTTGCTGGGCGTTGGGGTTGGACTGGATGCCCTCGTTGAACATCTGGAGGCAGAAGGGGCAGGAGACGCCGACGGTGTCCGCCTTCGTCTCCAGGAACTGTTCAGTGCGAACGTGGTTGACCCGCCGTCCCCTGCTCTCCTCTATCCACATGTGGCCGCCGCCCGCGCCGCAGCAGAAGCCGCGGTCCTTGCACCGCGTCATCTCCACCAGCTTCAGGCCGGGAATGACGTTAGCAATGTCGCGCGGGGCGTCGTACACGCCGTTGTGGCGGCCCAGGTAGCAAGAGTCGTGATAGGCCATTGTCGTGTTCAGCTCGACGACCGGTTTGATCTTCCCCTGCGCGATTAGGCCGGCGACGAACTGGGTGTAGTGGACGACCTCGTAATTGCCGGCCAGGTGCGGGTACTCGTTCTTGATGACGTTGAAGCAGTGGGGGCAGATAGTGACGATCTTCTTGACGTTGTACTGCTTGAAGACCTCGATGTTCTGCTGGGCCATCGTCTGGTACAGGTACTCGTTACCCATGCGCCGCGCCGGGTCGCCTGTGCACTCCTCTTCGTTGCCTAGAATGGCGAAGTCCACGCCCGCGCGCTTGAGGACGGACGCCATCGACCGCGCGATCTTCTGGCTGCGCTGCTCCAGCGCGCCGGTGCAGCCGACCCAGAACAGAATCTCCGCCGTTGGGTGGTCTGCCAGCGTCTTGATTTCGAGGCCGTTCGCCCAGTCGGTGCGGCTGAAGGTGGTGCCGCGCCATGGGTGGCCACGTTGCTCCATATTCATCAATGCGTTCATCGCCGTCTCCGGCATCTCCGACTTCTCCATCACCAGGTGGCGGCGCATGTCGATGATGCTGTCGATGTGCTCCACGCCAACGGGACACTCCTGCTCGCACGCGCCGCAGGTGAGGCAGTCCCACAGCGCCTCCGGCTGCACGAGACGACCGATAAACGGCGTCGGCCCGGGTCCGCCTTCATAGTTCTTGAGGATTCGCCCGCCTTCCTCGATAAGCTGATCCTTGAGCCCTTCGGCAACGTGCATGGGTGAGAGGATCTTGCCGCTGATATTGGCCGGGCAGCTATCGGTGCAGCGGCCGCAGACGGCGCAGGCGTAGCCGTCCAGGAGCTGCTTCCACGTGAACTGCTTCACGTTCTCCGCGCCGAAGGTGTCCATCGTCTCAAGGTCTTTCGGGGTGGAAAGCGTGCCCATCGGCGCAAGATCGCGCATGAAGAAGCTCAGGGGGGTCCCGAGCAGGTGCATGTGCTTGGACATGGGTATGTAGACCGCGAACCCGAGGATGATCCCCAGGTGTGCCCACCAGGCGACGGCGTGGAGCGTCCCGGCGGCGCCATCGCTCAGGACGCCGCTCAGCGCCTCTCCTATTGCGTGGCCTACGATGGTCTTTCCTGCCGGCCCGGTCCCGCCGGATGCGACGTAGAGCGCGTCGGTCAGGAGCGTCAGCACCATGAGCAGCGTTATGAGTCCCAGAATGATCGCGGCTTCGGGCTTCTGTGTGAGATCAAAGGAAAGCCGCCGCGGGGTGAAGACCCATCGGCGCAGCGCCGCCCACCCCAGGACGATCAGGAACCCGACTGCAAGAAGGTCAAGGTAGGTCGCGTACAGGCGTACGCCGGTTTCGGTGAGCAGGGTGCGGGAGAAATCCGGCCATAGGGAATCGGCGAAGATGAATATGGCGTAGCTTAGCGAGAACGAGAGGAAGCCCCAGAAGATGAAGAAGTGGGCCAGCCCTGCCCTGTCGCGCTTGATGTCCGTGCGCTGCAGCACCTTCTTCTGGCCGAAGACGAGCGGCATTGCGCCGAGAAAGCGCTCCATTGGCCGGTCAAAGCGCCCGGAAGGCTCGCCCAGCAGGATCAGCTTCACGACGCGCCCGTAAAGCACAATGCCGGCAAGGCCGAACATCAAAACAGTGAGCAAATAGACGCCTGCCCATGTGGGTACGAGGCCGAAAATTTCACCTGGAGGGACCACGGGTTACACTCCATCGCTGGACTATGGGGGAGAGTGTAGCATAGGAGCGGGCGGAGAGGCTAAACAGGCGCTAGCGGAACACCGCGAGCACGGCCGCGGCGGTGCCGAGCCACAAAACGACGGAGATGATCAGCGGCTTGTCTGTGATTATGATGTCCTCGGGGTTTTCGCCCACGCCTCGCGCGTGCACCAGATACAGGTACCGGAAGAGGCCGTAGACTACGAATGGGATGGTCAACATCATGGCATGATTGGCCGGCAGGTTCGACGCCGTGAAGGTGTAAAGCGTGTAGGCCAGCAGGGTGGACGGGGCAACGATGGCGATGAACTGGTCCAGAAGGTGTGGCGTGTACATCTCGAGTGTCTGCCGCTGCTTGCTCGCGCCCTCCCCGGCCGCAACCAGCTCGCTGCGGCGCTTGGCCAGCGCGATCAACAGCGCGCCCAGGCCCGTGCAGGTGTACAGCCATGGCGATATCGGCACCTGGAGGACGGCGGCGCCCGCTACGGCGCGAAGGACGAATCCGGCGCTGATTGCAAACACGTCCAGCAGGACCACGTGCTTGAGCCACAGCGAGTAGGAGAACATGAGCACAAGGTATCCAAGGGCTACCCACGCGAACTCCATCGCCAGCAAGAAGGAGAGTGCGACGCTCGCCACTGAAATAATCACCGCGGCCGCCAGTGCAAGCGAGACCGGCACCCGGCCCGAGGGTATTGGCCGGAAGCGCTTCTTAGGGTGCGCGCGGTCCTTATCGACATCGAGAATATCGTTGACGATGTAGACGGCGCCGCTGATCATCGAAAAGAGGACAAACGCCAGGAACGTCCGTATCACCAGGTTGGCCATAATGGCCGGAACGGACGGGTCCCAGTGCTCATCGATCGTGAAGAAAAGGGCGAAGAAGACCAGCAGGTTCTTGGTCCACTGCTTCGGTCGCATCGTGAGCAGCAGTCCGGGAAGGATGCCGACCAGCGATGGGGATGATAGAGGTGCAGAGGCCGCAGCTTCTCGCTCGGAAATATCCATGAACCGATGATACGGCTGCCCTCACTGACAGTCAACGCAACGCTAGCCTCTTCTCCTCCCGGCCGTTCGGCCTACTCCGGCGAATACGCCCGCCTGCCCGCCGTACCCGCCGCTCAACCATATTTCACGGACCCGGATGGCGAGACTCGTGTCAAGAGAAAATTCACGATTATTCCGAGACTTCTCCTCTTGCTGGTTCGTAGCTGCGCCACTGCTATAATGTTTGCCCCTGCCAGGCCAATCTTTTACACTCAATTGAGAGTAAAATGGGCTTGTAACGGTATGGGGTATGGTGTCGGTAGGCGCCTGCCTCGAATTGATTTCCGCTCTGCCCGGAGGTCCCGTGTCGTTCACTCACCTGCATGTCCACACTGAGTACAGCCTCCTGGACGGCCTGTGCTTCTTGGACAAGCTGGTGGACCGCGCAAAGCAGCTTGGAATGAACGCCCTCGGCATGACCGACCACGGCGGCCTCTACGGCGCAATCGACTTCTATCGCATTGCCAAGAAGGCGGGGGTCAAGCCGATCATCGGCTGCGAGATGTACGTCGCCCCCGGCAGCCGGCACGACCGGACGTCGCAGGAAAAGCCGTACCACATGACGGTGCTGGCGCACAACAACACCGGCTACGCCAACCTCGTCAAGCTCGTCACAAAGTCGCACCTGGAAGGCTTCTACTACAAGCCCCGCATAGACCGCGAGCTCCTGGAGAAGCACCTCGAAGGCCTGATCATCCTCTCCGGCTGCCCCAGCGGCGAGGTGCCGCGCCTGATTACCCACGGCCGCATGGACGAGGCGAAGAAGGTCGCCGCCTGGTACCGCGATCGCTTCCCGGCCTACCACCTTGAGCTGATGGAGCACACCGGCGTGCCGGAGCTCCCGGAGATCAACAAGGGCCTCCTGGAGATCAACAAGAGCGTCGACATCCCCCTGGTTGCTACTAATGACGTGCATTACATCAACAAAGAGGACGCCCGCCTGCAGGACATCCTCATCTGCATCCAGACGAACACCAACGTCAATGACCCCAAGCGGATGCGGATGGAGGACGACTCTTACTACCTCAAGAGCCCGCAAGAGATGTCGGCGATGTACCCGGAGCTGCCGGGCGCCATCTCCAACACGATGAAGATTGCCGAGATGTGCACGATGGAGCTGGACTTCACCAGGCTCCACCTGCCCCAGTACAAGGTCCCGGGAGGTCTGACGGCCCAGAAGTACCTTGAAAAGATCTGCGAGGAGGGGCTGGCGCGCCGGATACCTAACGCCTCTTCAGAAGACCTCAAGCGGCTGGAGTACGAGCTCAGCGTCATCAAGTACACCAAGTACGCCAACTACTTCCTCGTCGTGTGGGACATCGCAAAGTTCGTCCGAGACCGCGATATCGCCTTTGCCGTTCGCGGCAGCGCGGCCGCCAGCCTGGTGCTCTACTGCCTGGGCGTGACGGACGTTAACCCAATGACCTACCGGCTCGTCTTCGAGCGCTTCCTGAACATCGAGCGCAAGGAGATGCCCGATATCGACATGGACTTCCAGGACGACCGCCGCGAGGAGGTCCTGAACTACGTCGTTGAGCGGTACGGCCGCGAGCACGTTGCGCAGATCATCACCTTCGGCACGCTCGGCCCCAAGGCCGCCATCCGCGACGTGGGCCGCGCGCTGGCGATGCCGTACGGCGACGTGGACCGAATCGCCCGCCTTGTGCCGAACAAGCTCAAGATCACCCTGGACGACGCCCTCGCGACCTCCACCGAGCTCAAGGAGCTGTACGACGCTGATGAGGGCATCAAGAACCTCGTCGACACCGCGCGCTCCCTTGAGGGCGTGACCCGCAACACGAGCACCCACGCTGCGGGCGTCGTCATTTCCGAGGACCCGCTCGACGACTTCGTCCCCCTGCAGCGGCCCGCGAAGGCTGAGGAGGACAGCACCGTCGCGACGACGCAGTACGCGATGGAGCCGGTCGCGGCTCTCGGACTGCTCAAGATGGACTTTCTGGGTCTCATCAACCTCTCCATCCTCGCAAAGACCCGGAAGCTGATCGAAAAGACGCGCGACATCAAGATCGACCTCAAGGACATCCCGCTCGACGACCGAAACACGTTCGACCTCCTCTCGCGCGGCGACACCGTAGGCGTGTTCCAGCTTGAAGGCTCGGGGATGACCCGGTACATCAAGGAGCTCAAGCCAACCTCCCTGGGCGACGTCGCCTCGATGATCGCGCTCTACCGCCCTGGCCCCATGGAGCACATCAGCACGTTCATCGACGCCAAGCACGGCCGCGCCCCTGTCACGTACGTCCACCCTGCCCTCAAGGACATCCTTGAGGAGACATACGGCGTCATTGTCTTCCAGGACCAGGTGCTGCTCATCGTCCGCACCTTCGCAGGATACTCCCTCGGCGAGGCCGACATCGTCCGCAAGGCGATGGGCAAGAAGAACCCGGAGATCATGGCCAAGGAAAAGGACAAGTTCCTGAAGGGCGCCGTGAAGCTCGGCTACACCCAGGAACTGGCCGAGCAGATATTCACGCTCATAGAGCCGTTCGCCGGGTACGCCTTCAACAAGGCGCACAGCTACAGCTACGGCTTCATTTCCTACTGGACGGGCTATCTCAAGGCGAACTACACGCCGGAGTACATGGTCTGCCTGCTCAACGCATACTCCGACCTCTCGGAAAAGGTGGCGGCGACGATCGTGGAGTGCCGCCGCATGGGCATCCCTGTCCACCCGCCGCACATCTGGAAGAGCCAGGCGCAATATGCCATCGAAACACAGGAAGACGGTACTGTGGCGCTGCGCGTCGGCCTCTCCTCTATCAAGAACGTGGGATCGGCGGTCATCGATTCATTCATCGCATCGCGGGCGAAGGCGGAGCAAAAGCCGTCGACGATTGAGGACCTCTGCCGCTCCGTGGACATTGGCGGAATGAACCGCAAGACTCTGGAGAGCCTCATCAAGGCGGGCGCGTTCGACGACTACGGTGACAGGGGCGCGCTGCTGGAATCGATCGGCCGCATCCAGGGGCTGGCCCAGAGCGAGTCCAGCCTGAAGTCGTCCAACCAGACTTCGATGTTCGGGATGTTCGGCGATTCCACGCCGGCCGCCTCAGCGGGGCTGGCGAAGATCGACCTTCCGGCGATCGCGACGCCTTCAGCGGAAAAGCAGGCGTGGGAGGTGGAGCTGCTCGGCATCCCGTTCTCCGGGGCCGACATGCTAAACCTCATGGCCTATTACAGTGGCTCCGAGGCAATCATGTCGCGCTCGGACATCACTCCGGAGATGGACCGCAACAAGGTGATCGTGCGAGGTCAGGTGTCCGGCGTGGAGCAGCGCGCCACCAGGGATGGTAAGCAGTTTCTTAAGGTCAGCCTGGCGCTGCTTGGAGGCAATCTGGAAGTGCTGGTCTGGGAGAACGCAGTTGAGCAGGTGCGAGCGGTGATGCAAACAGGCAACCTGGTCACGGTGAACGGGACCGTACGGGTCCGGGATACTGAGACGAGCATTTCATGCCAAAGCGCGCAGATCTACAAGCTGCCAGTGGAAGAGGGCAGCAGTCAGCAGTCAGTAGTCGGCAGTCAGCTAAGGGCCGCCGATCCCAAGATGGCAGCAGCCGAGGCGAAAGTTGCGCCGCATTCGGAGGAGAGGCCGCGAGAGAAGGTCGTCGCGCCCCCGCCTGCGGCGGCCAGTCCCGTGAACGGCGCAAATGGATTCCACAAGCCGAACGGTAACGGCAACAGCGCTCCCAAGCCCTACACCAACGGCGGAACTAACGGCGCGCGCCCGGCTGCTAGCCAGTCCCCATCCCCCAGCCCCCAGCCCCACTCCCCCCGCCTGCTGACCGTTCGTATCCGCGAGTCCGCCCAGACGGACGCCGACCAGATGCTGCTGGACGATATCCGCCGCCTCCTCCTCGAGCACCAGGGCCAGGACCCCGTAAACCTGGAAATCGCGACGGACGGCCGCATAATCACGATGGAGTGGCCGGTCCTTCGGGTGAACATCAGCGAGACACTTGAGCGCGATCTCCAAAACATCCTCGGCACGGCAGGCCGCTGCCTGGTCCGTCCGCTGCTGATGTAGAGATCGGCTTCCCCGGGTCAGCTCGATCCTTGTCATTTGGGGACGCACTGCTGTTTTTGTAGGGGCGCACAGCAGTGCGCCCCTACACGATACGGCATTCTGAAGCTGCCCCGACGATTAAGGCTTGCCTGGGTCACCAGCAGCGAGAGGACCAGATCTGGTGCGTGGTTTGCCGGGGCACGCTGCTGCGCTTCGGCCATGTCTATCGAGACCTGTCCGACGTTGCAGGCGGGGTTGGGGCAGTGGCAGGTGAAGCAGGTGACGTCGCCATCGTCGTGAACCTAGAAGCGCCGTCCGCTCCCCTGCTCTATCGCCAACAGCTTCGCCTTGAGGTCCAGTTGAGTCGCGCCTTTGCCGAAGCCGTGGAGCGCGCCGCTGGAGGCGAGGACGCGATGGCACGGGATGACGATGGGTATGCGGTTGCGGGCCATGGACTGGCCTGCTGCGCGGAGGGCGCGGGGGTTGCCGGCTTGCTCGGCCAGCCATTTGTAGCTGCGGGTCTCTCCATAGGGAATGGACCGGCACGCGGCCCACGCCGCGGCCAGGAAAGGAGGCGCGCCGGCCAGGTCCAGCGGGATGTCTTCGAAGGCGGGCCGATCGCCGCGGAAGTAGGCTTCCATGGCATGGCGAAACCCGTTGAAACCCTCCGGCGCGTAGCTAGAGCCTATCGCCTCCGGGCCAAGCTGCGCGACGGCCTCGTCCGGCGTGTGCTGCGGGAGCGTCGCGCGGCGAATGCCCAACGGCGATGCAAGCACGCCTATCCATCCAAACGGGGTATCAAAAATGTCGTGGTTGAGAGGCATTGGCCGTTAGAAGAAGAGTGAACGTTATTGAGCGCCCTGATTGACGATGAACGGTCTCAAAGTCCGTAATCCCCGTCAACCAGAGCGTTCGGGTGACACTACGTTGAGGCGGGCTTCGCCGTCGCCGGCCTCCTTGGCACCATGCGCTTTATCATGCGGCCGAGGAGGCTGCGGCGAATTGCTTTCCAGTGGCCGTTAAGCTCCCTGGCCTTGTCGCTCTGTTCCATATCGATGCCGCCAATTCCGATCTGGTCGGCGGTGCGAGCGGCCGCCTTGGGCCCGTACCTTCCGGCCGCGTAAGACACAGCGACAGTGGTCGCGGGCGCCGAGGCGCCGGGCAGCAAAATGCCCATTGACCTTGCGTATTCCATCGGGGTCTGGTGCGGCCTGCGACGGATGCCGGCTATAGCCCCCAGGCGTCCCATCTTGATATACGCGCGCTCTGCCGGGGTGGCCTTGCCAAGGCCTCGCGTCCACATCAGCCAGCCCGCCATCCAGACCGCCGCTATCATGGCCAGCATAATGGCGAGCGGCCGCGCCATATCTGCAAGTTGAATTCCAGCCGCCTGATCGCCTTCCAGGCTGTTCTGCAGCTCGGCAAACTCCTCCGGCGTTAGGCACTGGGCCGGGTCCACTATGTCCTCGATGAAATCGTTCGGTCCCAGGAGGCAGTTCTCCATCCATTCAGGCTGCCCGCTGCCGATTGACGTGCTCGGGTTCGGCAGGGTCTGGGGACGCCCTTCTTCGGGCGCCCTTTCTGCCAGCGCCGAGACCGGACCGCGGTTAATTTGAGGCCAGTGAGTCGTGGGCTCGAAGTCCAGCCAGCCGTGTCCGGGGAAATAGACCTGCACCCAGCCGTGGCTATCTGAGTCTTTCACGATACGCTCGTTCGGGTTCACGCCGGCAACGCCGGGCGCATACCCGGCAGCCATCCTGGCGGGAACGCCGACCGAGCGCGCCATGACGGTCATGGCGGACGCGAAATAGTCGCTGTACCCGGTCTTCGTGGCGAAAAGGAAGTGGTCCACGCCGTCTGCGCCCATTGGCGGCGCGCTTATATCCTGCGAGTAGGTTAAGCCGCCGGTCTCGCGCAGGTAGCTCTCGATGGCGAGCGCCTTGTCCAGCGGCGTCTCAGCGCCGGCGGCGACCTGCGCCGCCAGGTCTTTCACGCGCTGCGGAAGGGAGGCCGGAAGCTGCAGGTAACGGTCCGTTATAGTGTGCGGGTAGTTCTCCCCCGCCTCTCTCAGCTCGAGATTCATCACGTTCGATACGTAAGAGTACATTGTGTAAGGTGTTTGCGCCGGCAGCTCGCCGTCAAACCGCCACGCGACCACGTCCGGCACCTGCGGCTCCTTCCGGGCTATGGTTACGGTCTCCTGGCGTGTCCAGTCTTTCGCATCGCTGCCCGGAGTCACCTTAACAAGCTGCAGGTCTGCGGGCAGGACCTCAATGACGAGCGATTCCACGAAGCGGCTCGGCGGCGATACCAGCCTGTTGCGGATATCGCGGGCGATCTCGCGAACGTCCTCAGGCAATGCGCCGTCCCCGGAAGGGTCATGAATCTTGATCGTGAACTCTTTCGGAGGGAGCGTCTCAACTATTGCGTTGTGGCTCACCCAGTCGACATTGCCGCCGGAAAAGAGCTCCTCCGAAGCAAATGTCAGAACGACGGTCTGAAATGCCAGCTCCCTGCGAGACGATTCGTGAGGAGGTGGAGGAAGCCCTTGCGGCCCCACCAGCGTCTTCTTTGTTGGGCTGGCAACCCAGCCCTGCGACGAGTAGGTGTCGTACGTCCGGGACAGCCAGTACGCCGGCAGCTCGGACGCCGTAACCATAACGATGTCGCCCCCGAAAGACATTTTGCCCTGAAAAGGCAGAGTATCCCCGAAGAAACGTCCGTTCAGGTCTTTTTTGGAAGCGATCCCGGAGAAGAGGCGTGAGAAGTCGTCCTCCAGCCCTGTGATCGGCTCACGCCCGGTGTTCCAGACAGAGACCGCCGTGTTCCAGACATAGGCGCGCAGTGGCATAACGGCCGCGAGGGTGAGCAACAAGGCGCTGACGACCATGAGCATTGGAAGCGAGAACCACCGGACTGCAACGTTTGGCACCACTCCGACTCTTGCGCGTCGCCACCTTTCCTGCTGTTGCACCCAGCTTACGCGAGCGACCAGGACAATTGAAATGAACAGGAAGATGAAGAAGCGGGGTGCGTAGTTGTCAGGAAGGAAGCTCAGCGTTGTGAGAATGGCCACTCCGGACAGGACAAGGCCAATCCACACATTAGAGTACCGAAAGAGAAACCAGGAGCTTGTGAAGCCAAGCGTCCATGCGATGAGCAGCAGATAGAGCGTGGACGGTAGCAGGTCGGTGTTGATCCTGCCGGTACGGGCCGCATCCAGCCAGGCATACGTACGGTCCCATACATCCACGAAGCCCAGGACCAGGTCCTTGCCGACAACGAGCGTGGCGGCGTTCCACGCTGCCACAGAGACGCCTATGAGGCCGCCTGCGATCAAAAGGAGCGGCCACCAGACCTTCAGCTTGGCCAGCCCCAATGCAGTAAGGGCCGAAAGGACAAGTACCCAGTACAGTCCGGGCGTGGGCACCCAGTTCGCCTCCCTGACTGTCCAGGCGCTGACACCGATGGCAGCGACCAACAACACAAAGCAGTCCCAGCCCTCTTTCGGGGAGGCCCGTGCGATCCATTTCAGGGGAGAGCCGCTCTTCGCGGCGGCGTCCGCCCCTGGAGAATAAGAAACAGTCGGGTTTGCCGTACTCATGCCCGTCTCCTCTGCTACCCTCGCCGCGCCGTGCCGTTTCTGTGAACGCCGTCCTTCCTGTTCGCAAAGCCAAGGGCGATGGAAATTTCGTCGCCTTTCTTAACGATGTAAGTGGGCACGCCCGATGCGTAGAGGCGGTCCGGCACCTCCGGGCTGCCCTCCTCGCCCTTGAACGTCGCCGCGTCCAGCCATACGGCCGCCAGCCTTACCCCCCTCCGGGACAGCTCGGTCGCCGCCACGACCCATTCCGGGTCGGGCGAAGAGGTTATGACCAGGACGGAGCTATTATGGCGGAAGAGGCTCTCGTAGTTCGCCAGCGCGACGTTAATCGCCGTGACTCCCTCCGCCTTGGCAAGCGCAAGGTACCGGAGCATCCTGTCCATCTGGGCGCCGCCGGTCTCGGCCGGGAGGAAGTACCGCTCGTCCCCGAAGGCCACCATGCCCACCGGGAGGTTGCCGTCGAGGTAACGCTTTGCCAGGGATGCCCCGATTGAGACGGCGTACTCGTCCGTGCTCTCCTCCATATCGCCGGCCTGCACGCTGGCGTCCAGGTCCACAACTACCCACGCCTCACTCGCCCTTCCCAGGTCGAACTCCTTGGACATCAGCTTGCCCACCTTGGCGGTGCTGTTCCAGTGAATGCGGCTCAGGCTGTCTCCGAAGGCGTACTCTCGCACGCTGGATGCGTGTGGCGACACGTGGTGGGACCTGCGGCGGGTGGCGGAATCGCCGTAAAGGGCTGCGGAGGGTACCTCGAAGTTAGGAAGCGGGTGCACGCGGGGATAGACAGTAAGGTGCTCAACCGTGCCGAATTGCTTGTCCCTGGCAAACAGGCCGAAGGGGTCCGTGCTCCGGACATTCATCGGCCCCATAAAGAACGTGCCACGACGGCGGGCACGGGTCTGTATGCTCCACGTGGAGGAGCCCTTTGAGCCAAGGCTCAGGCCCATGCCACCCAGGCTGCCCGGGAGGTCGGTCTGGTCCTTGAACTCCAGGGCCAGCTTGGGTATTACACTGTGGTTCCGGGCTGTGATCGTTTCCTCGATAACGTCCCCGACGCGCGCCTCCCGGCTCCGGCTTTCAACCTTCACTTCGAGGCGCTTCAGCATCAACCACGTCCACACGTAGCCCAGAACGGCCGCGAGCACCAGCACATAGAGCAGCCTGTAGAATAGGCTGAAGCCCGTCGCAAGGCCGGTGCCGAACGTGATAACCATGAGGACGATGACGAGGTATAACCTCATCAGCAATTGCACCCGGAAGCGGTGCAGCTTCATCGTCTGATCCACCCTTTCGCCTGGGCCCCGGGGACTGCAACCTCCTCGATCAGGCCCTTCACAACATCCCTGCTCTTCACTCCCCTCATCCTCGCGGACGGTGAGACGATGATTCTGTGGCCGAGCATCGGCACGGCCAGATCCTTCACGTCGTCCGGCAGAGCGAAGTCGCGCCCGCGTATCAGTGCCAGCGCCTGAGCGCCCCTGAATAGCGCGAGCGAGCCCCTGGGCGAGGCACCCAGCGCGACATCCGGGTGGACGCGCGTCGCCTCAATGAGGGTCACGATGTACTGCCGGATGAGGTCATCCACATAGATCGATTTTACGGCATCCTGTATACCAATGATATCTTGAGGGCCGGCGACCGCATGCAGACCCTCGATCGGATGCTTCTGCTGCTGGTTGCCGACGATTGCAAGCTCTTCCTCCAGCGTGGGGTAGCCGAGCGTGATCATCAGCAGAAAGCGGTCGAGCTGGGCCTCGGGAAGAGGGAAGGTGCCCTCGTACTCAATGGGGTTCTGCGTGGCCATAACAGTGAACGGGCGCGGCACCGGGTACGTTACACCTTCAACTGTGACCTGCCGCTCCTCCATTGCCTCCAGCAGCGCCGATTGCGTCTTGGGAGTGGCCCGGTTGATCTCGTCCGCCAGTACCACCTGGGAAAGGATGGGGCCTTTCTTGAACTCGAACTCGGAGGTCTTCTGGTTGAAGACGGAGACGCCTGTGATATCGCTGGGGAGGAGGTCGGGGGTGAACTGAATACGCTTGAAGGACCCGCCCGTCGAGACGGCGAGGCTCTTCGCAAGCATCGTCTTGCCGACGCCCGGGACGTCTTCTATCAGAATGTGGCCCTGGCAGGTGATGGCCACCACAGCAAGCTCAACTGCGCGTTCTTTCCCTACAATCACCTTCTTGACGTTGTCGACGATCTTCTGAGCGCCGGCTCTGGCCCGCTCCGCGTCTTCCAAATGGCCCTCCTTGGCAAGAGGCGAGTTCCCAGTGGAAAAGGGTAGCCCTCAGTATATTTACTGATGTCTTATAACGCAAACCCGCCCCTTGCGTTAGCTTTCGTACCCATTTGGGTGGCCGAATTCGAAAAACGAAAGCCTGCAGAGTGCGGGTGAGCCTGGGAGCTACGAATGCCGTTCAATCACCGTGGTTTGAGGCAATATTACCCAAGTTTCGTTGTAACGGCAACCATGTGCAGCGTTGGTAGCACACGGGGCGCTTAAATAGGTGACAAGGGAGGACCTTGTTTGAGCCTCTGGTGGGGGGTAAAGGACTCGAACCTTTGACCCTCTGCGTGTAAAGCAGATGCTCTAACCAACTGAGCTAACCCCCCACGGGGTTGCGCGGCGTTCTGGATGGGCCGAGGATTGACGTAGATGGTGCGCTTGGCGGGACTTGAACCCACGACCTCAGCCTTCGCAGGGCTGCGCTCTATCCAACTGAGCTACAAGCGCCGGTGATACAAGGCCCCATCCATTTCCTCTTCTCCCTGAGGGAGAAGATGTCCCGCTTTGGGGACAGATGAGGGCTAAACTTACTGGTGCCGAAAGAGGGATTTGAACCCACACGTCCTTGCGGACACTACGCCCTGAACGTAGCGCGTCTGCCAGTTCCGCCATTTCGGCATGCATTCATGCGGCTGCTTTCAGTGGTGGGCGGTAATGGATTTGAACCAATGACCCCTTGCGTGTGAAGCAAGTGCTCTAACCACTGAGCTAACCGCCCGTGAAGCCAAACGCCTGGGACTCCGCCGCGAGACCGGCTCCTCAGGGTAGCTGAGACGCCCTCACAACGGAAGAAAAGTTGGTGGCGACGATAGGGGTCGAACCTATGACCTAGCGCTTATGAAGCGCCCGCTCTAACCTCTGAGCTACGTCGCCACATCAATTAGCCCAGACGTAAATGATATCCCACTGCTGGGCCGAGTGTCAACGCAAAGTGTATCTGACTGTCTTTGCTCAGTGATATTGTCAGTAGGTAACTGCTCAGTGAATATGTCAGTCCATGAGAGGACTACATTTGACCGAGCGAGAAGCGAAGAGAGCACAGATACTGAACCTTGTTCTGGAGGGGCGTTGCGAGGCAAGTAAGGCCGCTGAGCTGATGG
>VGZY01000003.1 GCA_016872355.1 SAR202 cluster bacterium
ACGCCCCTCCAGAACAAGGTTCAGTATCTGTGCTCTCTTCGCTTCTCGCTCGGTCAAATGTAGTCCTCTCATGGACTGACATATTCACTGAGCAGTTACCTACTGACAATATCACTGAGCAAAGACACTTGCCAACTGAAACTCTTGTAGCAAGTCTAGCTGGATGTTAGAATACTAAAGCTGTTGTTCTTCTGCCAGTCAACCCCGCACAAGCGTAGGTCCATACTCCGCAGTAGCTCAGTGGTAGAGCGGTCGGCTGTTAACCGATTGGTCATAGGTTCGAGTCCTATCTGCGGAGCCACACTTTCTTAACGTCCACGCGTCGCGTTCACAGTCAACAACCTGCGAAGCCAGTCCATCGGCAGTCAAAAGTCGAGTCCTCAATAACTTCAATTCGTCGTGTTCTGCGCTGGCACGGCGTGTAGCCTGAGCCCAAGCGCTCGCACTACTTTGAGTACGGTAGCGAGCTCAGGATTGCCGTCGGACGATAAAGCCTTGTAGAGACTCTCGCGGCCCAGCCCCGCCTCACGGGCAATCGTGGCCATGCCCTTTGCCCGCGCGATGTCGCCCAGAGCCGCGGCTACAAGCTGAGGATCGCCGTCCTCCAGCGCTGCCTCGAGGTATTCCGCCATATCTTCGGCCGTTTCCAGATGGTCCGCCGCGTCCCATGGCCGGGTCTTAGTCGATCCCATTATTTCCCACTTACAACTCGCATGTCGGTCCCTTAACCCCTCAAACCAATCTGCGTAGACATCTGTCTGGCGAATTTCGGTCACGGGACTAGTGTATCCCAAGGGATACGCCAACGCAACGTTTCAGACCGGCTTTGCGCCATTGACCCCTTCACTGTATCCTCTTTATCCGTTGCCGGAAATTCCGCAAATGGAGCCTGCCTATGCCCGAAACGCGCGATTGGGGAGCTATGCGAGAGATGTCCATTCGCCTGCTCACGGAGAGGACAGGCGAGGGGCTCGACGCATGGAACAGGCGCGTGGAGGCGCAGGGGTTTGTCGATGAGGCAGCGCTACGGAAATGGCTCAGCGGTCAGGGCGTGACGGGCTACGCGCAGACGCTGTTGGTGATGAAGCGGGTCGGCTACCCAGCGTTCCTCGTGGCGTCCGCAGATGAGCTGATCGACGGGCAGTACGCGGACAGGCCGGCGCTGCGGCCAATCTTCGACGCAGTGATCGACGCAGCGGCAGGCCTGGGTCAGGTGGTCGTGCAGGCGCGCAAGATGTACGTCTCCCTCATGACTCCCCGGCGCACCTTCGCACGCATAGCCCCCACAACGCGCGACCGTGTGGACCTGGCGCTCCGCCTGGACGGAGGGAAGCCGTCCGGCCGCCTCGTCCCGTCAAGGGTCCACGAGACAATGCCGGTCCAGATCAGCCTCAGGTCCCTCTCAGAGGTTGACGCACAGGTGCTCGAGTGGCTCCAGAAGGCGTATGAAGAGAGCTGCTAGGTCAAGGGAGGGTATCGAGTGTGCAAGAGGCGCTCTTACTGACGGTGGGAGCGCCTCTTTTGGTCTCGCCTCGAGACTACATTCACACTTATCGCCGGCCGCTACCCCGCCCTACGGCACGGAGGAGCGTATCTTTCCGCCGCCTTGGGTTGGCGGCTCCTTCTTTGGCGGCTTGGGCTTGGTGGACTCCGCGGTCTTGTAGGTGGACTTCAGATGGGAGACGCGGTCGTCTGCCGAAGGCGTGTGGCCGTACATCGCCTGGTTGAACGCGGCCGTGGCCTCTCGCACGAGATCGGGCGGGAAGACCTGGCCCAGCGCGGGCTGGAATTCGTTAGGCGTGTCGTGCGGCCTGCGCTTGACCTCGTTCTCCTCCGCGGAGGTGATCATCTGGTAGTACAGCCGCAGAATCTCAACGATGCCCGGCGGGCCGTCAGGGATGTTGAAGCCCTTCTTCTTCCTGCCGAACGAGAAGTTGGGCAGGAGGTTCCGCAGGAGGCCTCCGAGATCCGTCCCAAGGTCGGCGTCGTCGCGGACCGACTCCTTCTCTCCTTCGTCGGAAGGAGGGGCCTCCTTGTTGAACATCACCTGGACGACCTTGTAGATCAGGTAACACACGAAGGCAAACAGCGCGACCGCAAGCGTACCTATGGCTATCCACACCAGCGTCGTAACCCAGTCCGCATTCGTGCTACCGCCGCCCGTCTGGGACGTCGTCGTCGCAAACGTTGTCGTGACGGTTATGAAGCCGTCCGTGCTCGTCGCCACGGCCGCCGGCTCCGGGTTGAACGGCCGGCTGAAGAACGCCTCCAGGGCCCGGTTGGCCAGGTCGTAGACGAAGAAGAAGGGCGCGAAGAGCACCACCGCAATCGCCTTCGCGATGGTTGACACCGTCGTCGTCACCGGCCGCGCCAGGAAGGCGAGCAGCGTCTGGTTGAAGGTCCCGAATATCAGACCTATGACGAGCACTGACAGGACAGCGATGGCAGTCATCTTCGGCCATGTCTTAGCCTTCGCCGACTCCTTGCTCTCCGTCACCAGGAAGCCCGTATTGAGGCCGCCCAGGCCCGCCGCGAAGAACAGCACGATCATCGGCAGCGTGTTCAGGTCGCGCGGGTTGATGAGGTCGACGATCGTGACCGCGCCCAGCACGACGATACCCACACGGAATCCGATTGAAAGCGCCATGGCCGGGTTGTTGCCGACGGCCAGCCGGCGCCCTCGCCACCAGAGCAGCACGCCGGCGATTATGGCGGAGATGGCCAGCGGGCGGAAGCTCTCCGGCGTGCCGTACGCGAACAGGCGGGTGATCCACGTGAGGTCCACCCTGTCGGCCGTCACGTGCACGCTGATCAGCAGGTACAGCAGCGTCACGAATATCGCCGCTTCGAGCAGGAAGGTAACCTCGAGAGCCTTCCACTCCTTCGTCCACTTGCGGAAGAACATGCCGGCAATGATCAGTCCCGCGATTGCCGGGAAGGTGAGCGGCGGGCCGTGGTATGAGCCGGCCGCCGCATAGGCGTTTAGAAGGGCGTAGATCCACGCGCTCTCGGAGAGAACGATCGCCCCGATGAGCAGGTTACGCTTGGTCAGCCGCATCCGCCGCCTCCCGCTGCTTGAAATAGGCCGCTATGTCGTGCAGGATAATGCCGTTCGGCAGGGGCGGGCAGGGCTCATTGCCCACATAGACAACTACCGGCTTGTAGTCGCGCGCCTTTAGATCGGTCAGAGTCAGCGCCATCTCCTCCGGCAGGAAGGCGGAAACCAGCACGATCGTTGCGCCGAAGGGGAATCGCCGGGAATAGTCGATCAACACCTCGTACATGGGGCCGATTGAGAACGTGCGAATCACCGCAAGCGCGCTCAGCACCTGTGTGAGGTTTTCCGGGTCGTTTGTGGGCGAGACGGTCATCGGCTTGCCCGCGACGATCGGCATGTCGTTGCAGAACAGTCCTACGCTGTACTGCTTCTCTGCGGAGTACTTCGCAACGGAAGCGGCGGCGGAGATTACACGCTCAAGCTGCACGGCGTCGTAACTCTGCCAGTGCGGCTTCACCATGTCGGTCTGGAGGCATATCACGACCGTATAGGTGGAGCTGGGCTCGTAGGTGCGGACCATGAGCTTGCTAAGCTTGGAGGTCGCCTTCCAGTCTATGGTCTTGATCGGGTCTCCGATCACGTAGTCGCGGATACCGGCCAGCCTGGAAGGGTCGGGGAAGATCCTGTTGCCGCCCTTGATCTCCCCCAGAGGCCGCGCCGGCGGGATACCGAGCTCGATAAGAGGGTAGACGCGCGGGTAAACGACCACCTCAACAGGGGGGGATGTGAGGTTTTTGCTCTTGAGGAACCCGAAGGGGTCGCCGCTTTCGATGTTGGCCGGCCCGATGGAGTAGATGCCGCGCCTGCGGAATTTGAGTTTGTACCGCCACCGGATGCGCTCGTACCAGGCGACGGCGGTAGTGTGACGCAGGTAACGGAGGTCCCAGGCGGGAGCGTCGTTAATCTTGCTCGCTTCCACTATCTTTACGCCCTCGGGCACTATGTCCTCGATCTTCACCCACGAGAGCGGGACGATCTTCTTGTTCGTCAGGAGCAGGTCCATCTCCAGCGTGTCGCCCAGGAAAATGCGCGGGTCGGAGAACTTGCGCTCGTAGATAAGGCCGTACAGCGCGGAGCGGTTCCACGCCCAGGAGATACCCGCCGCCGCAACTCCCATGAAGCCGAACGCGATCACCAGCCCGTTCAGCAGGATGATGCCTGTTAACAGGAGGATGAACGAGAAGACCAGCCAGAAGATGAGCCACGTGCGGCCTGAGATGACCGTCTTGCGAAGAGTGTTGCCGGTTGTTGAGTTCAGGATCGGTCCACCTCAGGTGAAGCGTTTGGCTATTTCTTGTTCTCGGGCTTGCCGTCGCCGGCTGTCGAAGCAAAAGGCTTCAGAAGGTTAGTGAATTCCATCGGAAATATGAACTTGGTCGATTCACTCTCGCCTAGTTGCTTCAATGTTTCGAAGTATTGCAGACTCATGGTGTTTGAGTCTAGCCCCATGGCAACGCCATATATCTTGTCCAGCGCAGAGCTGAAACCCTCAGCGCGCAGGATCGCGGCCTGCCGGTCGCCTTCGGCGGCGAGGATTTCCGCCTGCCGCCGGCCCTCTGCCTTGAGGATTGCCGCTTGCTTGTCGCCTTCCGCGACCGTTACCGCCGCCTCGCGCGTGCCCTCTGCCTCGCGCACCACCGCGCGCCGCAGGCGCTCCGCAGACATCTGCCTGTTCATGGAGGCCTGAATGTCCTTGGGCGGCTCAATCTCCCGGATTTCCACGTTCGTGACCTTGATGCCCCACCGCTCCGTCTCCGCGTCCAGCTTCTCGCGTAGCTGGTTGTTGATGGCCTCACGCTGGGACAGCACGCCGTCCAGGTCTATGTCGCCCACTACCGCGCGCAGTGTGGTAGTGGCAAGGCCAATTACGGCCGCGCGGTAGTTTTCTACCTCAAGGACGGCCCGCTCGGAGTGATCCGCCATAACGCGCATGTAGATCAGGAAGTCGATGTCTATCGGCGCGTTGTCCTTTGTGATGTTCGTCTGGCGCGGGACGTCGATCACTTCCGTGCGAAGGTCCAGCTTGGCGCTGGAGTGGATGAGTGGTATTACAAGCACCGGGCCGGGGCCTTTCATGCCCTCGAACTTGCCCCACTTGAAGCGGGCCATGCGCTCGTAGTCTTTCAGGAAATTGATGATAGCCATTGGTGCCTCCCGTGTGGAGTATCGGCCTCAACAAGTGAATCTTACAATAACAGCCCGCCGCAATGCGAAGTCTAGACGAATACCTGCACAGTCTTCTGTGTGCGGATGTCGCGTCCGGTCGAGACGTCGAAGAGGGCTACGACTTTCCACCGGAACGACCACGCCCTGCGGCCGTCTATGCCACGGGTGGGGCGGTAGTTTACGGGCGGCGTGCGCTTGATGGGCAGGCGAGGGGTGTAGACGCGCGTGTCTCCCGCCGCCAGCCTCTCGTTTCTGAGGAACACAATCGTGGAGTGCACATACACCTTCCTCGGCTCGCCGGACTCGAACGAGCCGTCCGTGGACTCCTCCTGGCAGATCAGGTCAATGCGCCCTTCGCGGATGTCCAGGTCTTCGTAGGAGTCCAGCGTCACCGCCAGGTCCATCGTTTCCCCGAGCCAGTACGAGTCGTTCGCGAGGCTTAGCTTTGCAACCAGCTTCTTTTCTTTGAGCAGCATCTTTCTCCCTCGATTCGCAGCAACAGTATTCCTGACCGCGATATGTAATCTACAGGGGAGCGCGCCGGTTGGAATCACATAACTCTGTGATTCCTGGCTCGAGGCTGGGGGTCCGGCAAATAACAGTGTTGTTCAGTCGGGCGAAATCAGGCGAAGTTGTGCCCGGTGGCGTAAACGGCGGCCTCGGCGCGGTTTGTCGCGCCGGTCTTCTGGAAAATGTGGCTTACGTGGCGGGTCACAGTATTGAGGCTAATGTATAACTCACGGGCTATTTCGGGGTTGCTCTTGCCCTCGGCAACGCAGCGCAGGACCTCCACCTCTCGGGCCGTCAGTCCGTTCGGGAATTCGCTCGGCGCCGGCCGGCGGACTCCGTAACGCTCCTTAAGGGCGGAGATGCGGTCCTGCATGGGACGCAGGCCCAGCCGCCCGGCGAGGTCGAGGGCCTCCTCCAACGTTGATGCGGCATCGGCCCTTTCGCCCGACCGGCCCATCGCAAGTTCAGCCTCTGCGGTGTCCACGAGGGCCCGAGCCTTGCCAGCGAAGTGACCCGCCCTCACGCACAGCGCGGCGGAGTCGTTGAAGTGCCGAAGCGCGAGCTGCGTGTTGCCGCCCGCCGCGGCGAGCAGTCCGAGTATGCGGTCGACCGTCGTCAGGCCGCCGTACACGAACGTCCCCTTGTGCGGCTCAATGGCCGAGTACTGTCGGCGTGCCTCAACGGCGTCCCCAGCTTCAACGGCAAGCAGCCCTTTACCAATGTGGGCAAAGAGGAGCACGCTCGGAGTCGCGACGTGTGACGAGAGCACGGCGTCTATTGCCGTCCGAGCGACCCCTGCGAGCTGTGAGGAGCGCTCCGGCGCTTTGCGAGCGACGAGCGGAGCGACCATTGCCACGTAAGCGTTCAAAAAGATGGGGCCCGGCCTCGAGGCCCGAGCTGAGCTGAGCAGCTTTCCCAGGTACGGCTCCGCTGCCTGCGTGTTGCCGGTCTCGAACTCAACCATCGCCCTGAAAGCCAGGAGTCGGGCGTCCGTCGGCGTCTCGGACAGGCCTCGGTCGTTGTATGCGCGGGCGATGTCCAGCTTGCCTTCCAGCCGCGCAAGGCACGCCAGGGTATCCAGCGAGCCGGAGATGCGGTGGCTGTCGTGCAGCCTGCCGGCGATCGCGAGGCTCTCCTGCGCGTATGACCGGGCGCGGTCCACTTCCCCCATCGCCATCAGCACGGATGCCGCCCAGTTATGGGCGACGAACATGGCGTGCGGCTCGTCCGCGTCGCGCGCCGGCTCCATCGCCGCCATGCTTTTTTGCAGGGCGTCGTGCAGCCGCAGATGGTAGCCGTCTACGCTCGCGGCCTCGGCAAGAGCCTGGATTTGCAGGGCCGTGTCGTTCTCTCGCCGGGCGATCGCGATTGCCCTGTCGAACGACTCCATGGCCCCGGCGTAGTCCCCCATTTCCAGGCCCAATACGCGCACCTGGCGACTCCGGAGCCGACCCGACTCGTGCGAGTCCGGCGGGACCAGCCCAAGGACCCGCTCTATGAGGCTGGAAAGGCCTGTCACGCCGGTTATTGGAATGACAGGGTACTGGGCCACCCTGACCGCGTGCTCGATATCGCCGGCCTTCACATAGTAGTCGAAGGCGTGCACCAGCGATGCCACGGCCTCTTGCATCTGGTGCCGCTGCGCCGTGGCGGCCTGCGCGCGGCCCAGCCCGAAGAGGATGGCGGCCATCTCTGCATCATGCGCGACTACTGCGCCGTGCTCCATGCCCGTGCGGCCCAGCTTCGAGGCAAGCGCCCGCTGGAAGTACGTCAGCGCGTCCCTGTAGGCCAGCCTGGCAATTGCGCGCTCGCCTGCGATTAGTGAGTACTTCACTACCTTTTCAGCGCCAAGCGCGGCTTCCGCCTCCCGGAAGTGGAACGCAAGCTCCGCGGAGTGCGACTCGATATCGCCCGCGTAGAGCTTATTGAGCCCCTCGGCGATGCGCCCGTGCGTCCTTACACGCCGCGTCGTAGAAAGCTCGTTCAGCAGAGTCTGCTGAATCAGGTGGTGGGTGAACCGGTAGCGATCGGACGCGTCTTCCGCCTCTTCGATAAGGCGCGCTGCCAGCGCCTCGTCGATCGTGTCCAGCAGGCGGTCGACTGCCATGTCGTCGATGAACATATCCAGCTGGCGAAAAGAGAACTCGCGGCCGATCACGGACGCGAGCGAGAGGACCCGGTTGGCGTCCCGTGAGAGGCGGTCCAGCCTCCTCCCGATCACTTCGACTATTCCTTCCGGGATGCGCGACTGCCAGTCCACGGCAACCTCGCCATCCGCGCCACCGAGCGCTCCTTCCTGCCCGAGAAGCCGCACGAGCTCAGAGACGAAGAACGGGTTGCCCTCCGTCTGCGCAAAGAGCGTATCCACCAGTCCGGAAGAGGGCGGCGCGCCGACGACCGCCTCTACGTACGCCGCAACCTCCGCACGCGGCAGCCTGCGCAGCGCGATGCGCTGGAAGAGCTGCTGGCGGTTCAGCTCGCCGAGAGTGAGTGTGAGTGGGTGGCGACGCGTAAGCTCAACGTCCAGGTAGGTACCCAGCAGCATCAGGCTGCTGGCCGAAAGCTCCGGCGAGAGGAACTCCAGTAGCAGCAGGGAAGACGCCGGCGCAGCGTGGAGGTTGTCGAGCACAAGGAGCACCGGCCTCCTCGCGCTTGCCTGGCGGAGGAACGTCGAAACGGCGTCGAAAAGGCGGAACTGGGCCTGCTCAGGGCTGTCGACGACGGACGGCGCCGGGATGCCCGGCAGCTTGTCGCGCAGTTCGGGCACGATCTGGGTCACCTCTGCGGCGCCCCGTCCCAATTCGTTCGCGAGCTGCTCCGGCGTGGACTGCAGGATGATCGCCCTGAGCGGCTGCACCCAGATCCAGTACGGCGGCGCGCCCTCGCCCTCGTAGCTCCTGCCCCAGTAGACCGCCGCGCCGCGACGCTCCGCATACCGCGCCAGCTCCGTCGCAGTCCGCGTCTTGCCGATGCCCGGCTCCCCCACCAGCATCACCAGTCTCCCGCGGCCCTCGACCGTGTCGTCCACGGCTGTGGTTAGCATCGCAATCTCGCGCTCCCGACCAACGAACGGCGCCTGCATTGGGGAGCGCTGCGCCGTCCTCTGCGCGGAGGTCGCGGGGGCGGCGGAGGACACTTCACTGGAAGCGGGCTGGCCGGCGGACCGTCCGGCCTCCAGCCTTGCGCCGCACGCGTTGCAGAAGCTGGCGTCGACGGTGTTCTTCTGGCCTCACGCATTGCAGATCATTCTGGACCCTGGGGTACCCGGATAGGGGCGAGTGTAGCAGGGCGGCTATACAGCGTCAATGTAACCGGTGCTTGTTATGCGGTATAATGTGGCTACATTTGTAGTCACAACGCCGTTGGAGGATGTGCAATGGAGATCGGAGTCAGAGAGCTCAGGGAGCATGCCAGCGACATCGTTCGCAGGGTGAGAGAAGAAGGGGAGACGGTCATCATCACGTACCGAGGCAAGGCCGTGGCGCGAATCGAGCCCATCGCCGACCTGGAAGCAAGGAAAGAGCTGGCGCTGGAAGTGTGGGCAGAGATGGACAAGCTCTCGGAAGAAATCGGCAGCCGGTGGCCGGAAGGCGTTACGGCCGTGGCCGCCATGCGTGATGAGAGGGAGTAGCGTTCACGTGTACGTAATAGATGCCAACGTATGGGTGAGCAGGTGGCTGAAGGCGGACGAATTCCACGAACCCAGCTACAAATGGCTGTTCAGTCTCGTCGAAGATCGGACCCCCTTTGCGGCACCCGTGCTCATCCTGCCCGAGATATCGGGCGCCGTGGCCCGCCGGTCAAGAAGCCCGAAGGCGGGAATGCAGGCATCGTCCCTGATTCAAGCCATGCCCGGCATTCAGCTCGTATCAATGGACGCGTCGTTCGCCCGCGCCGCCGCTGGTATTGCTTCCTCGCTTGGCATAAGGGGCGCTGAAGCCGTCTATGTCGCTCTGGCGAAGGCCATCGGATACACACTGGTGACGTGGGATAACGAAGTTCTTGCCAGGTCTAACCAGGTGTGTCGCGTCTCAACGCCGCAGGCCGAACTGCAGAAGCTTTAGCAGGGTCGCCTCAGATGAATATGGCGCGAGAAGTCGAAGTGTTCCTCGCCCGCCACGACGCCGTGCTCGCACCCAGGGTCAAACGCGAAGTAAAGAAAAAGCTGGAGACCGGGAGGAAGAGCGGCGGGCGCGGTGCGAAATTGACGCCTCGATAGACCGACTGGCGCCGCTCCACCTCTTGTGCCACAATGCGTGCTGTCCGCCTCTGTGGACGCCATTGAATGCCGGAGGGTTCGCGCATGAAGGCCGCTGTGCTTTACGACTGGAATACGCCGCTGGTGATTGAAGACCTGGGAATCTCCGGCCCCGGGCCGGGAGAGGTCAAAGCCAAGGTGATGGCCACCGGCGTCTGCCACTCGGACTGGCACGTGGTCAAGGGCGAATGGTCGCACATGCCCCGGCCGATCATCCTCGGCCACGAGTCCGCCGGTATTGTCGAAGAGGTAGGGCAGGGCGTTACCAAGCTGAAGGTGGGCGACCACGTTGTCCTCACATGGAAGCCGGGCTGCGGCACTTGCGAGTACTGCCAGCAGGGGTGGCCGCAGGTGTGCGAAACGATGCCGAACGGCTCGCAGAAGCCCACCAACCGCAAGACCGGCGCCACCGTGGCCCAGATGGTCGGACTCGGCGGCTTCGGCACCAAGACGGTCGTACCAGTGTCGGCGGCCATCGCCATCGACAAGGACGTGCCGTTCCCGCAGGCCGCGATGCTTGGCTGCTCCGTCGCCACCGGCGTCGGCGCGGTCATTAACACGGCCAAAGTAAAGGCCGGCACAACGGTCGCCGTCTTCGGCTGCGGCGGAGTAGGGCTGAACGTCATCCAGGGCGCGGCCATCGCCAACGCGGCAAAGATCATTGCCGTCGACCTGCTGGACAACAAGCTGCAATACGCAAATACCTTCGGCGCTACCCACACGATCAACGCGCGCGAAGAGGACCCGGTCAAGAAGATCATCGATCTTACAGGCGGCCTGGGCGCGCACTACGCCTTCGAGGCCATCGGCCTCGTTCCGAAGCCTTACGAGCAGAGCGTCATGTGCACCCGCCGCCGGGGCACCACCGTCTGGGTGGGCGCTGCGCCGCTGAACCTCTCGCTCACGCTGGACGCGCGGGCGCTCTTCTACGAGCGCGTCATCATGGGCTGCTACCTGGGCAGCGCCCAGCCTCATGTGGACATCCCCCGCTACGTCAGCCTCTACAAGGCGGGCAAGCTGAAGTTGGACGAGCTAATCTCCTGCAAGTTCAAGCTATCCGAGGTCAACGAGGCGTTCGCCGCTCTCGGCCGTGGCGAAGTCGCCAGGGGCGTGATTTCGTACGAGTAGCAGCCGGTAGTTGGAAGTTAGTAGTTGGTAGTCGGCCAGAAGCCGGCGTACGAGGACAAAGAGCAGGGGTTGCGACAATTCGCAACCCCTGCTAGTTTCTTCGCCGACTGCTAACTGCCCACTGCTACTTCTTCCCTATCTTCGACCGGACCGTGGACTCGAACGCGGTCATCTGGGCGAGGGTCTTGCGCGGCCACGTGCGCTTCCACTCGTCCTTGACGTTGACAGTCAGCTTGCCAAGGCCGGTGATCTCCATTTCGATGACGTCGCCGTCCTGGATGTTGCTCAGGCCCACGTGGTTGGTGCCGCAGGAGACCAAGTCGCCGGGCTTCAGCGTCGTGACCCAGGAGGCGAATTCGACTACCTCCGTCACGGGGCGGCCCATGTCGCTGTTGTTCAGCTTCTGGCGCACTTCCTTGTTCACCGTCAGGAGCACGTCGAACTTCTGCGGGTCGCCGGCCTCGTCCTTCGTCACGATGAACGGACCCATCGGGCCGAAGGTATCCCATGACTTGCCCCAGAAGAAGCTGTTGTTATCGTTCGGCTTGATGCCGCGCGCGGACACGTCCATGAAGTTGACGAACCCGAAGACGTGGTCCATCGCCTTTTCGGGCGAGACGGCCTTCGCGGTCTTGCCGATTACAACGCCCGTCTCCGCCTCGTGGTGGAAATGGGGCGCAGGGCAGTCCGGAAGGACAACAGTATCCTTGTCGCCGATCACGGAGCTGGGGGACTTCAGGAACGCGTCGCGGTCGGCGACGAGCTTGCGGGTGCCGTTCTCCATGAAGTTGCCCGCCATGCAGACGATGCGGCCCGGCTCCGGCAGGGGCGCGCGCATCTTGACCTGCTTGAGGGGGGTGCCCTCGGTCTTGGCGACGTGCGCCTCGATTTTTGCGCGATACTTGTCGAAGTTTTCGATCAGGCCGGCCATCCACGTCTGGGCGTTGATGTGCGGAATGTCCTTGATGACGCTGGAGATATCGACGATGTTCTCTCCCTTTACGACGCCGGGGACGTAGTCGTTATAGAAACCGAGCTTCATGATGACTCCTTCGTTGTTCCGCATCGGCTTGCCGAGCGAGGTCTTAGATTTCGTTGGGCATTGTAGCACAGCCCGCGCCGGACGGCGCTAGACGCCGCCTTGACGGGTGCGAATAGCGCGCATACAATCCGTCGAAACATCCGGATGTTGTGGCGGTGACGACGCAACACCGCCATGTCCGGTAGAACCAGATTCCCTATCTTCGTAGGGGCGCACAGCAGTGCGCCCGTTGCCTGCCAACGATTGCAGTGGCCGTCAACGAGGACGGGCGCACTGCTGTGCGCCCCTACAAGTGGCGGCAATAGCCACAGTTGCACGTATTATCCGTCTGACCGGAGAAAACCTATATGCCTTCATTCGACGGCAAGGTAGCCATTATCACCGGAGGCGCCGGCGGCATCGGTTCAACCGTCGCGCACTCCTTCGCGCGGGAGGGGGCGGCGGTCGTCATCACCGATATGGACCTCACCCGCGCAAAGCAAGTCGCGGCGGACGTGGCGGACAAGGGCGGCCGCGCGCTCGCGGTGAAGGTGGACGTGACCTCGAAGGACGACGTCTTCGCCTCCGTTGAGCGCGGCGTCGAGCACTTCGGGCGGATGGACTACCTTGTACATTGCGCAGGCAACAACATCAAGGGCCCCGTCCTGGACCTCAGCCTGGATGCCTGGAACAGCAGCCTGGCCACTCACCTGACCGGCGCGTTCCTGTTCTGCCAGGCCGTGGGCCGAGAGCTTGTGAAGCAGGGCAACGGCGGCCGCGTCGTCCTCATGTCGTCGATCGCGGCGGTCACGCCGGTCCCCGAGCGCGGCGCGTATAGCCCCGCCAAGGCCGGTCTTATCGCACTGGCAAAACAGCTCTCACTCGAGTGGGCGAAGCACCGGATCAACGTCAACGCGGTCTGCCCCGGAGTCGTACTCACGCCAATGACGGACATGGTCTACAAGCGCGAGCCGCAGCTCCGCGCCCAGCGCCTCAAGCGCACACCGATGGGCCGCGAGGTTAACCCGCAGGAGGTCGCGGACCTCGTCCTCTTCTTGTGCAGCGACAAGTCCACCTACATCACCGGCGCCGCAATGATGATCGACGGCGGCTTCACCCATGCGGCCTTCCTGCCGGAGGAAGGTCTGTAGAATGCCGGCATTCGTCGTTGGGAGGTCACGCCATGACTTTGCTCGATAACTCCAGGCAGATCTCGGTGCTTGTGGAGGGGCTGGACCACCCCGAAGGGATCGCCTGGGGGCCGGACGGCTACGCATACGCCGGCGGCGAGGCCGGCCAGATTTACAGGATCGACATCGAAAAGCGGACGGTCAGCCAGCTCGCGAGCACGGGCGGCTTTATCCTCGGCTTGGCGTTCGACGGCGACGGCAACCTGTATGCCTGCGACCTCGGCAAGCGCTGCGTCCAGAGGGTCTCGCCCGATGGGACGGTATCGGTCTACTCCACAGGCACGAGAGAACGCCCTATGTTCGCGCCGAACTATCCCGGCTTCGACCGGGAGGGCAACCTCTACGTCTGCGACTCCGGCCACTGGAAGGCGGACGATGGGCTCATCTATCGGATTCGTCCCGGCGGAGCGACCGAGGTCTGGAGCACGGCGGCGACCACCTTTCCCAACGGCCTCTGCCTGGGCCCGGGCGGCGACTACCTGTATGTAGCCATGAGCGTGGACCCGCCGCGGGTGATTCGGTTGCGCATCAACCGGGACGGCAGCGCGGGCGCGCCGGAGACGGTGCGCGAGTTCCCGGGCACCGTGCCGGACGGCCTGGCTTTCGACGTCGATGGCAATCTTTATATGTCGTGCTACCGGCCGGACCGCATATACAGGCTGACGCCCGGCGGCAAGCTGGACATCGTCGCCGAGGACTGGGAGGGAACGCTCATTGCCTGCCCAACAAATATCGCTTTCTGCGGGCCGAAGTTGGACATCCTGCTCGGCGCCAACCTTGGCCGGTGGCATATCACGCGGTACGACCTGGGCGTGAAAGGTCTGCCGCTAAACTATCCCAAAATCGCGAGGTGAGGGTCTGATGCACTACCAGATGGAGCGTAACTACGGCTGCCGCGTCTCGGACGCGTGGGAGTTCCGCGGCCTCAAGACGGCCGTCATCGAGAACGAGCTTATCCGCGTCGTTGTGCTGGTGGACAAGGGCGCGGACATCTACCAGTTTGTGCACAAGCCATCGGACGTCGATTTCATGTGGCGCTCTCCGTGGGGTGTCCGCGACCCCCGCAAGTTCGTCCCAACCTCAGGCGCGCCGAATGGCCTCTGGCTGGACCAGTATGAAGGCGGGTGGCAGTCCGTGTTCCCCGGAGGCGGCTATTACAGCGTCTACAATGGCGCGGACCTTGGCATCCACGCGGAGGCGAACCTGGCGCCGTGGGACTGCCAGGTGCTGGAGGACACGCCGGAGAAGGCGAGCATCAAGTTCTGGATACGAACTGCCCGCACTCCCTTCTACTTCGAGAAGACGCTCACGGTCAGGAGCGGCGCGCCGGTGCTGGAGATCGAGCAGTCGCTGACCAACGAGGGCGAGGAGGAGGTACACGCCTCCTGGGGCGAGCACATCGCCCTCGGCCCGCCGTTCCTTAGCGAAGACTGCGTCATAGACATCGCGGGCGGCCTGCTATGCAACCAGGAGACGGACTCTCACCCGCACAACCGGCTCAAGGGCGGCGCGAAGGGTCCCTGGCCGATGGTAGAGGGCAAGTACGGCGCGATGATCGATCTCAGTCGCATTCCGCCAAAGAGCCAGCGCGTGCACGACATGTCTTACATTACCCAGATGCCCGAGGGCTGGTACGCGGTTACAAACCAGCGCCTGGGTGTCGGCTTCGGCATTTCCTATCCGGTGGATCTGTTCAAGTACCTGTGGTTCTGGCAGGAGATGGGGGGCGGCTTCGGCTACCCCTGGTGGGGGCGCACTTACAACATCGGCCTGGAGCCCTTTACTAGCTACGGCGTCGGCGGCCTTGCCAGCATGGTAAAGAACGGCACAGCGCTGAGGCTCAAAGCCGGCGAGACCTTCCACGCCTCCCTGCGCGCCGTGGCCTACTTGGGCGCAGAGCGGGTCAAGCGCGTCACGCCGGAGGGAATGGTGGAGCGGTAGCACGGCAGGACTCCAAAATGTTACTATGGTCATGACTATAGTCATTTCGGGAGGTTGGCAGTGCGGACTATCAAGGCATCCGAGTTCAAAGCGAAGTGCCTTCAGATAATGGACGAGGTGGCAGAGACGGGTGAGACCATCATTATCACGAAAAACGGCGTCCCAGTGTCTGAGATAGGGCCGGTCCGCGTGAAGCCGAAGACGCTTTTTGGCGCCCTCAAGGGTTCGTTGGAGATAACTGGAGATATCGTATCGCCGATCGACGTTGAATGGGAAGCAATGAAGTGAAGAGCTACGTGCTGGACACAAACGCCCTTCTCTGGTTGATGAGAGCTGACCATAGCCTCGGGAGGCAGTCAGTGAATATGGCTGACGACGCTATGCGCAGCGATTCCCTTTTCGTTTCAGCCATCTCTTTTTGGGAAGTTGCGGCGCTGTCGATGAAGGGACGGCTGAAAATGCATGAGCCTGTTTCCGACTGGAGACGGCGCGTACTCGGCCTCAGCATCAGGGAAATTCCTCTATCCGGCAGCATTGCCATAGGGGCAGCACAACTCATCGATTTCCACGCCGACCCCGCAGATCGGATGATCACGGCAACGGCGTTGGAACATGAGGCGGTGCTCATCACCGCCTACAGAACGATCCTTGCTTGGCCAGGTAACCTTATGCGCCATGACGCCAGGCAGTAATCAGCCTACCCCTCGCACGCGATGCCGTTCCCGTCGGCATCCAGGCGGTGGGGGTCCGGCTTGAGCGCTTCGAAGCGCCGGTACACGATGTCGCCGCAGTCCACGTCGGGTGGGGGAGAGGGCAGGCAAACCGTCGGGTAGGCCGCATCGCAGTCCGGGCCGCGGGTCGGCGTGGGCGTGACGAACGGCACAGGCGTCGTCTCCGGCTCCTCAGTGCTTGCCCAGAGTCCGCGCCCGCTCTCCATCGCATCGCGCTGTAGCTCGCGGAACCAGTCGGAGTACTTCACATCCGGCGGGTACGTGGACGCCTGCGCAAAGCCCTCCATGACGAGCGCGGCGTTGATCATCACGTCGCCCACGTACACGTACCGCAGCAGCCTCCCGAACTGGTCCGTCTCCGACACGTCCTTCTCAAGGAACACTATCTTCCCCTCTACCATGCTCCTGTTCCGCGCGTCCGCCTCCTTGCCGAAGTACTCCACGCTGACTCTCGGCGACCTGGTCTCAGGGGTGTCGATTCCGATGTAACGCACGTCCACGGTCTTTCCATCGAGCTCAACCTCGATGGTGTCGCCGTCGATTACGCGGACCACCCTGGCGGCCAACATGCCCTGGGGAGGGCCGGGCTGCTGGGGAGCAGCGGTCGCGACGGGCGACGGCGGCGTGCCGGTCAGGGGAGGGGCTACCGAGGGCAGGGGCGTCCCGAGCGGGGCAACGTTAGTCCCGCACGCGGCCATTGTGAAGGCCGCGGACACGACGATAATCCAGATCGGGAATCGCATGCGCCGGACCTATGATTTCAGAGTGGGGGCGGGCCGGTCTTCATCTGCATCGTGCTCGGCGACCTGCTGCAGCGTGACGTTGCGGAGCGACAGGAAGCCCTCCACCCGCTGGTGGAACCGCTCAAGGCGGTCCCACGCGAACCAGAAAAGCACCGGCAGTCCAACGACCAGCGCCAGCCTGTACAGCGGCCGCACCTCTCCCATCAACTGCGCCACCAGCGGAGTGGCCACCACGAGGATTATCAGCATTATCACGGTCGCCGTTGCGATCGGCAGTGTATTGACGATGCGCTTCTGCCGCAGAGCGTTACCGTCGTTCCCCTGCTGAGTGATCCGCTGAAGTACGGCGTCGAAGAAGTTCCGCATCGACCTCCATAGCGCAAAGAAGGGAGGAGCGCACAGGACAATGGTCCCGAAACCAATGAGGAACAGGACAGTTGAACCATGCCTTGGCCACGATACTGTGAGGTCCCGCACCTCCCCCACCAGCAGGTTGCCGGTCAGGAGGAACGCACTGATTATCATTACGTTCACGCCCATGAGCGCCAGGTTGGTCCGTGCGCGTCGGCCAACGTCACTCTCCTCGGCGATCAACGCGTGAATGCGCTTTGACCAGAATTCAACGTCGTCGCTCCTCCGCCGTATAACCCCTGGAATCCTGCGGGTCACCATGGCGGCCACTGCGTCCCCGCTGCGGATCAGATAGGGAGTCGTCAGGGCCGTAACCCCCGAAACAACTGCCATAAGAGGCTGCATGAAGGCGCTCGCCGCCCCTGTCTCCGTGCCGATTTTGGAGATTACAAGGGAGAACTCACCCACCTGCGACATGCCGACGCCGACGCGGAAGGCGGTCTTGGGTCCGTATCCGCTCAGGAAAACGCCTATGTAGCACGCGGCTATCTTGCCGAGAATCACCGCGGCGACGATGGCAATAACCGGAAGCACATATTCAGCCAGGACGCGCACATCGATGAGCATACCCATTGTAACGAAGAAGATAGCGCCGAAGATATCGCGGATGGGCTCCGATAGCAGGTGGATCTTCTTGGCGCTCATGGACTCCGCGGTGATGGCGCCGATAATAAACGCTCCGGCGGCGATCGACAGGCCGAGCTGTTCCGCGAAAAGGGCCATGCCGAAGGCGGAGCCGATGATCAGCACCGTCAGCACTTCTTTGGAACCCATACGGGCGACAAAGTCCACGAAGCGGGCGAACAGGCGCAGTCCCAGCGCCAGGCTGACTATCGTGAACAGGACGAGGCTGAAGACGAGTTGTCCCACATCGGCGACATTAATCTCGCCCGATCTCCCCACGCCCGCCATCACCGTCATCATACCCACGGCGAAGAAGTCCTCAACCACCAGGATCCCGAACATGACACGGGACGACTCTTCGTGCATGCGCCCCATCTCATGGAGCACTTTGACGATGATCGCAGTGCTGCTGATGGATAGCGCCGCGCCCAGGAAGATGGCGTCCATGGGGCTCCAGCCGAAGGCGCGCCCCAGGAAGTAGCCGATCGCGATCATGATGGCGATCTCGGTCCCGGCGCCGATTACCGCGACCATGCCAACACGCCGCAGGCGATCGATGCTAAACTCGAGGCCGAGGCCGAACATCAAGAGAACGATGCCGAAGTCCGCGAATTCCCGGATCACACTCTCGTTCTCAACGATAACCCAGGGTGGGCTGTGGGGTCCGACGATGTATCCGGCGATGAGGTAGCCGAGAACTACGGGCTGGTTCAGCTTGCGAAACAAGACTCCCACGATGGCGGCGACCATCATGATGAAGGCAAAGTCCTGGAGTAGGGACATATCGTGTTCCATGCACCGCGTCCGGTGGGTTTGCGCCAGCCTGAACAAATTGTAGCAGCAGCCATCCGGCGCGGGGTACTGATTATTCGCGGATTTGCCGGTGCCGAGAGTCTGGGGTCACCTGGGTCTAACGGGTAACAGGGCCGTTTTGAGAGATCCAAATAGCAGGCTGGAGAATGGCTGCCCGGCCAGGATTCGAACCTGGGTCAAAAGATCCAAAGTCTTCTGTGCTACCACTGCACCACCGGGCACCGGCTGGACATGGGGGACGCCCGCTGCGGATAGGCGTCTCCCCGAGAAGATACAGGCTGGCAATCAGGACGGTATCGCGACTCTTTCGCTCTCGCTGGCAACTACGTCGTCTATGACTTCTTCCTGGAAGTGCTTGAAGACATGGTAAGCATTCACTGACCAGCCCACTCCGAATGCAGCCGGCGTAAAGAGCCGGGGGTCCGCGGGGTTCCAGAACCGCTCGCGGAGCCGATCTACCGAGGGCTTCCTGAAGTCATACGGGACCCTCATTAGCCTGCCGGACGGCTGACGCGTTCTGTACGCGTAGATCGCCGCCGCAATCGTAAAACCGGCCACTATCGTCCTGGCATTGATTAGCTTCATAGACGCCCTCCCTTTCTACTAGGACCCTGTACACCGCGCGTCCGCATCTAATATATCCGAAGACACAGATACCTACCAGTCCAGCCGCGTGCCGTGCAACTCTGTACAATCCCATTATAAGGCAGATTGCGCGGGATGACTGACGAAAGATTTGGCGCGTCTCTGGCGAAACACGTATACTAGTCCCAGGTTAACAGGGTACAATCTTCGAACGCTCTAACAATTTAACAGTGTTCGTCATTTAACCGGAGGAATAATGCAACAGGCCGCAGGCAGCGTCATGCAGATAAGCGAGATAACAACCAAGATCCGACAGAACGTGCAGAAAGTCATCGTCGGCAAGGATGAGCCCATCAACCTCGCCATGGTGGCCTTGTTGTGCGGCGGCCATGTGCTTATGGAGGACGTGCCGGGCACCGGCAAGACGACGATGGCCAAGGCCCTTGCCATCTCCCTTGGGTGCGACTTCCATCGCGTGCAGTGTACCCCGGACCTGATGCCCACCGACGTTGTGGGCGTGAACTTCTTCAACCAGAAGTCGGCGGAGTTTGAGTTTCGAAAGGGTCCGATCTTTACGCAGATCCTGCTCACCGACGAGATTAACCGAGCTACGCCCAGGACCCAGTCGGCGCTCCTTGAGGCCATGCAGGAGCGGCAGGTCACGATTGACGGCGTGACGACGCCCCTCCCGTCACCGTTTCTGGTGATGGCTACCCAGAACCCGGTCGAGATGGAAGGCACGTTCCCTCTGCCGGAAGCGCAGCTGGACCGCTTCATGGTCCGCATTGTCATGGGGTATCCGAACGCAAAGGAAGAGGGCGACATCTACCTCCGCTTCGAGCGCGATGCCGTTCTTCCCAGCCTGAAATCCGTCACTAGCTCTCAGGAACTGATCAACCTGATGAAGATCCCGCCTATGGTACGTGTGGATGAGTCCGTCAGGAAATACATCGTCAGCCTTATCCTGGCCACGCGCGAGCACCAGGGGTTCTCACTCGGGGCCAGCCCCCGCGCGGGTCTGTCGCTCTACAAGTCATCCCAGGCGTGGGCCGCCATCAACGGCAGGGACTACGTCACCCCGGATGATGTTAAGAAGCTGTCCCATTCCGTCCTTCCTCACAGGATGATTTTGAGCTCGACGTCCAGGCTGCGCGGCAGCTCCGCTGAACAGCTGGTGAAGGACGTTCTCGGCTCCGTTCCCGTGCCAATCGAAAGGTGAAATCATAGTCAAGTCGATAAAGGCGGCGCCCCTAAGACGGACAATCTCCGGGAGCCTGTGGCACGACTTCTGGGTCGCCTTTTTTGTCATAATCACCGCCACGGGTTTCTTCATGGGCCAGGGGCTCATCATTGCGTTCGGCGTGATGGGACTCCTGGCCATGGGTATCTCATGGGCATGGAACAGGATGTCCCTCGCGGATGTCTCGTACGTGCGCCATCTCCCCCTGCAGCGCGTCTTCCTGGGCGAAGTGATCAGCCTGCGTGTCACCCTGACCAACAAGAAGCCTGTGCCATTGCTGTGGGTGTCGGTCGAAGACGAAGTGCCTGATGCTCTCGAGGTCGTGGAAGGGGACATCGCTGCCAATATAATGCCCGACGTCCAGACGCTCAGGCACCTCACTTCGATGTCGTGGTACGAGCGGGTCAAGTGGGACTACAGGCTGCGCTGTGTCAAGCGCGGCATGTACCGCATCGGCCCGGCCCGACTGGAGAGCGGGGACCCCTTCGGATTCTTGCGTAGCCGCAAGCACGAGCCGAAGCAGGACTACCTGGTCATTTACCCCCGTGTCTACCCCCTCGAGGACCTCGGCATACCTTCCGCACGGCCCCTCGGAGACGTAAAGGGCGGCCTCGCAATCTTCCCGGACCCCGCCAGGCCGGCAGGAATACGCGACTACAGGGTCGGCGACCCCCTCAAGACCGTTGACTGGAAGGCGACCGCCCGGCAACAGAGGCTGCAGGTATGCACTTACGAACCAAGCACCACGTACACCGTTATATTGATAGTAGCGGTAGACACCGTGGAGCCGTTCTGGGGCGCTTATGTACCCGAGGACCTGGAGCGCGTTATCTCCACAGCGGCCTCCGTAGCCCACTATGGAGTAGAGCGCCACTTCAGCGTGGGGCTGTTCGCGAACGACATGCCTGCAGTCCCCGGCAGGCCCATGACGGTGATGCCCAGCTACGGCCTGGAGCAGCTAAGCGTAATACTGGGGGCGCTGGCGAACGTCAGGGCGTACGCAATCGGGCCCATGTCCGCGCAGCTCTCGCAGAACGCGGGGCGATTCCCGCTCGGGTCCACGCTGGCGGTATTCACCGCATTGCTCAACAAGGAATTCGCTGCCGCGCTGGACGACCTGAAGCACAGGGGCTACAAGGTGGTGGTCTTCTACCTGGGCGAGAAGGAGCCGCCGCCGATACCCGACGGGGTGGTCTTCCACAGCGTCAGGGAGCACATGATTACCCTCGAAGAGGCGGGCCAGCATGTCGCTGGATAGAACGCAAGACAGGCTGGTGCTGGTGGCTCTCGTGCTAGCGGAGAGCTGCTGGCTATTTGCGCTTATCGGCGGTGCCACGGTCCTCTTCAACCTGGACGCCACCAGCCCGCTGAACTACTTTGCAGTCGTTCTCATTCTCGGCGCGTCGCTTTTGATCAGCAAGTTGGCGGTGGTCAAGTCCAAAGCCATAGAGACTGCCTATCTGCTGGCGACCCTGGCCGGGTTCGGAGTCATCTACCTGGTGATCAGCACGCAGGTCGCCCCCGGTTCAATCGACCTGACGTGGCCGGTCAAGATGTCCAGGGACACTGCGCCGATGGGCTATCCCTATCGTGCGGCAGCGGGGACGCTCATGGGCCTGTATCTCTGGTGGCGCGGCGGCCGCATAGCGACTGTGGAGTTCCCCACGGAGTCCCTTGCCTTCAGCTTCCGCCTCGGGCTGCTCATTCTTGTAACCGGCGCCATTATCGATCTGACGCTGCCGGTTGACCTGAACACCTTCTGGGTAGTGTTCGTGTTCTTCGCAACCGCGCTGGGCGGCCTCGCGATAGGGCATCTGCTTCCGGAGACGGAAAAGGCGGCGGAGAGCCGCACGTGGCCCAAGGTCATCGCCGGCATGGTGGCCGCCATCCTGGCCGTCGGCGTCGGCATAGGGCTGTTTCAGGAAGGCTTTCTCAGGACGGTATCGAAGCCTTCGCAGATCGCCCTCGACGTCGTCGTCAAGATACTCTTCTGGGGCGTCGTGGCCCCAATCGCGTTCCTGTTCAACCTCTTTACGACTGGCGTAATTAACTTCTTCGATGCCGCCTTCGACCCCAGCGTGCCGGAGGAGCAGCGCCGCAGTCTGGGGCAGGAGGCCCAGCAGGCCTTCGAGGACCTGCAGAACCAGGAAGAGGAGATTTCCCAGTCGCTCGTTAACGTGATCCAGGTCGTGGAATGGGTCTTCGTGACCCTCGTGGCAGTACTGATTCTCGTCCTCATCGCCATGGCGCTCAAGCGCTGGCTATTCGGCAAGCCCTCGGCGACAAAGGGGAACCGCGAGTCGGTCAAGGAAGACGCGAGCGTGCTGGGCGACTTTGCACGGCTGCTATCCGGCCTGATCCCGGGGGGCCTGAAGAAGGCCAACAAAAAGGGGTACAACGTGCCGGAAGGGCCGGACGGCATCGTCGAGGTGTACAGAATCTACTACGACTTGCTGACTGTGGCGGAGGAGAAGGGGATCAATCGGGAGGATGCGGAGACGCCGACGGAATACGCTGGGAAGTTGACGAAGCTCTTCCCGGGCAGCTTTGTGACGAACCTGACGGAGGCGTTCAACAAGGCGCACTACGGAAACCAGCCCAGCAGCGAAAGCGTCATAGAGAGGCTGCGCACTGCCCTGGGGAACATCAAGACGGCGATAGGTCTGATGACGGCGGACAGGCGTGGCTACCGCCGCGCCCGCCCGAACGCCCCTCGCGGCCTCGAAGGCGGCGACGGTTTCGGGTAACGCTTTGGCGCTCGCCTTGAACCGTGTCACTTGAAAACCAGAGGGCGCCGAACACTCGGCGCCCTCTGGTTTGAGCCGTTGTGCCGGTCCCTGACCCGCTTACACCAGCCCCTGGGCGCGCACCTCGCGGAGTGACTTCTCGAAGATCTCCAGCGACTTGTCGATCACCTCGTCGGTGTGCGCCTGGCTGAACAGGTAGCGGGACGATGTGTCCACGCCGTTGTTGAACAGCGCCAGGCCGATCTGCGAGTTTCGCGCAGGGTTCTTGGCCGCAGCCATCTGCTCGTGCGTCAGGACGCAGATCTCGTGGTCGCACTCGTGGGCGACGCCGTACCGCACAAAGGCGGTGGAAGCGACGCCGTTGGCGCAGCCCGGGATCTCCATCTTGCGGAGGATTTCGTTGACGCCCTTCTTCCAGCGCGCCGCGGCCGCGTTGGCCTTTTCATTGACCGGCGTGGTCTTGACCAGGTTGAGCGCGGTCACGCCGGCGGCGGCGGAGAGAGGGTTGCCATTGAACGTGCCGGTGTGGAGCATCCTGTTGCGGTCGTGGTCTGGGTTGCCCTTCGCTTCGATCATTTCCAGGATCTCCGCCTTGCCCGCCACCGCGCCGCCGGGGAGGCCGCCGCCGAGAATCTTGGCCAGGGTGGTCATGTCCGGCGTGACGCCGTAGTGGGCCGAAGCGCCGCCCCTGGAGATGCGGAAGCCGGTGACGACCTCATCGAAAATCAGGATGACGCCGTACTTCTTCGTTACGTCGCGGAGCTCCTTGAGGAAGCTCGGGATGATCGGCTCCTCGCCCATGTGCGCGCCCGTGGGCTCGAGGATGATCGCGGCGATGTCCTTGTCTTCCCTGAGCGTCTTCTCCACGAGAGCGATGTCATTCGCCTCAAGTACAACCATGGATGCGAGCGTCCCCTTGGGGATGCCCGTTAGGTTCTTCGTATCGGCAACGGCGTAGTCGTGCCAGCCGTGGAAGTGCTCGTTGAACTTGATGATCTTGGACTTGCCGGTGAAGGCGCGGCAGATGCGGAACGCCATCATCGTCGCTTCGGTGCCGGAGTTGGTGAAGCGCACCTTCTCCGCGCAGGGGACGAGGTCCTTGACGAGCTGGCCCCACCGGATCTCCAGGTCGGTCGAGCCGCTGTAGTGCGTGCCCTTCATCATCTGCTCGGTGACGGCCTTGACCACATCCGGGTGCGAGTGGCCCAGGATCATAGAGCCGTGGCCCGTGCGGAAGTCGATGATCTTGTGGCCGTCCACGTCCCACTTGTAGGCCCCTTCGGCGTGCGTGATGAAGTAGGGGAATGGCGACAGCCTGCGCGTCTCGTGCGTGACGCCGTTAGGGAAGATCTTCTGCGACTGCGCGTGGAGCGCGGCAGACTTGGGATGAAGGTCGATGTATCGCTTCTCAATCGGGGTAGGCATGGGACTCCTCAAAAGGGTGCTGGGTTCTGGGTGCTGGCTTGGAACGGGACTTTAGAGCCTATCCGGGCGGAACTGTATTGGATTATGATTACGCTCGGCGGGCAGGCAACGTGACAGGACTGGCCCGGGGGCCAGTCCTCCGTCTACTATACGCCGTGTTTCGAAATATGACAACATGGGCCTCACGAGGAGCCTCATGAAGAGCTTTATCGACCATTTGGAATGTACCTATTGCGGGAAGACGTATCCCGAGAACAAGCCCATCCGCCTGTGCGAGGCGTGCGGCAAGGTCCTTTACGCCCGGTACGACGCGTCGGCGGCGAAGAAAGCCGTGAAGCGCGAGGCCATCAAGGACAGGCCGGCGAGCATGTGGCGCTACTTTGAGATGCTGCCCGTGCACAACGAAGCGAACGTGGTCACGCTGCAGGAAGGGTGGACCCCAATAATCCCGGCGCCGAAGCTGGCGAAGGCGATTGGGTCCCAGTCCGTGGTCATCAAGGACGAGGGAATAAACCCGACCGGGACGTTCAAGGTGCGTGGGATCTCAGCGGCGATTTCCAAGGCCAACGAGCTCGGCATCAAGAGCGTCACAATGCCCACCGCAGGCAACGCGGGCGGCGCGTGCTCATTTTACGCAGCCCGCGCCGGCATGGGGGCATACGTCTTCATGCCCAAGGACGCGCCGGAGGCGAACCAGAAAGAGGTCGTGCATGCGGGCGCGAAGCTGACGCTGGTGGACGGGCTGATAGGCGAGGCGGGCAAGCAGGCGCGCAAGCTGGCGGCCGATTCCGGTTTCTTCGATCTCTCCACCCTCCAGGAGCCGTACCGGGCCGAGGGCAAGAAGACGATGGGGTACGAGATTGCCGAGCAGATGCGATGGACGTTCCCGGATGTGATCATGTACCCCACCGGCGGCGGGACGGGCATCGTGGGCATCTGGAAGGCGGTCTTCGAGATGGAGGCTCTTGGCTGGACGGACGGCAAGCGGCCCCGGATCTTCGCGGTCCAGTCCGAGAACTGCCAGCCGATAGTGAACGCCTTCAAAAAGGGAGCAGAGTTCGCCGAGCCTTGGCCGACCCCGCACACCATAGCGCACGGCATGCGCGTCCCTTCGGCAATCGCCGACTACCTGATCCTCCGAGTCCTGAGGGAGAGCAAGGGCGGGGGAGTGACCGTGTCCGACCAGGAGATAATCGAGCACATGCGCCTCGTGGCGCGGACGGAGGGCGTCTTCGTATGCCCGGAGGGCGCTGCAACGGCCGCAGGTGCGCGCAAGCTCATCGCGGACGGCACAATTTCACCGGACGAGAAGATTCTACTGCTGAACACCGGAAGCGGCCTGAAGAGCCTGGAGCTTCTGTAAACATGTATTGGCCGTCAGGTTCGCCTGCCGGCCAATACTGTTAGTCCTCATCATTCCTGACGCCGGCTACCGGCCCAGCAACCGCAGCAGCCAGCTTAGCGCCGCCTGGAGCGGCCCGACGGCCACGATGGGCTGTGGCGGCGGCGGCGGCGTCACGACGACCGGGACAGAGGGCTGCGCTACAGGCTCTTCCGCTTTCTCGTCCCCCTCTCCGCAGGTGGCGGCCAGGATTGCCTCCCTTGTGCTAACCATTGCGACCGGGTTCGTGTACACGCGCAACGGCGCGCTGTGCGACTCGTACACCGTGCCGCCGGCGTCGATGTGGCACAGCCTGTGCACCTTCCCTGCGTCCAGCAGCCCGCGCTCTCCGCCTGTGGCGAAGATAGAGCCTGCAACGATGGGGTCGGAAACGCTCGATACGTTGACCACACGCGGCCGCCCCGGCTCGTTCCAGTCCTGATCGAGGATGCCCTGCACCATAGCCGAGGTGATTCCGAGTAACGGCCGGGAGGCCCCCATATCCAGCACGGCCTGGGAGTAATTGGAGCTGCACGTGTAGGTGCCGGCAAGCTGGGCAGCCATGTTGGAGGTCCCGCGCACCGGGCTCTCGATAGTCGTGATACTGTTCACGCGGCGCGAAATGTCATCGTCCAGCGCAGCCCAGAGCGACACCACGCCACCCTGGCTGAATCCGACCAGGTCCACCGTTTCGCCGTTGGCCGTCAGCGAGCGGATGTATTCGCGGAGCATCAGCCCGGAGCTCCGCGGCGCTGAAGCAGTCTGGGGGGAGCCCGGCGGGTTGAAGGTGAAGTCGTCGCCGTCGATCGAGATCAATGTATCGAGGTACGTGTAGGGGTACTTCTTCTGCCGGTCGGAGGCGTAGGAGAAGTAGACGATGTCGTCGCCGACCTGCGGCGCACCGTCCACCCTGTCCGGCAGGTCACGGTAGCCGCGCTCCTCGATCAGCCACCTGCGGACCTGTGCGAACGACGGCTCGTACGGCCCCACTGCGCCGTCGATCATCCCGCCGGTGAAGTCGCCGGGCGTCGCGGCCTCGCTGCACATGCCGTCGACGAAGACGACGCGCCGGTGCTCCACGGAAGCTGCGTCTGCAAGCGCGGATGTCAGGGCGACGTACAGGCCGAGGGCGAAGCCGAACGCCAGAACCCAACCGGCGGTACGCGGCCTTCTTCGCGCAACGGCAACAGCCCGAGGGCGCCTGCGGGCATCCAGGTAAGCTGCATTCCTACGGTCCGGCATCTTCCCTCCCCACAACCAATGGCCTAACTTATGCGCACTAGGATCATTGTGGAGAGCGGAAAGGCATATAGGCAAGAATTATTGCCTAGAATTTCTATTGGGCAGGTAGCTGCTCGGGCAGGTCGCCGCGCTAGGCAAACTCGACCGTAACCGTATCGATGGACAGGTACCCGGTCGGCATCTTCGTCCGGTCGTAGTCGTAGTCGCGGCCCGGCACGCCATTGTGCATGTCCTCGATTGGGGGAACGGGCACAACGTTGACGGGGAAGAGGACGAGAATGATGTCGTGGTTGAGGTCCCGAAGAATATCCTTGATAGGCCCGTAGCCGTAGTGCTTGACCTTGTTCCACCGGCCCCCGAGCGGCGTCCACTGCTTCTCGTCCGGCACGAGCGTGATCGTCTGGTCGGACCACTCCTTCGTCACCTTGATGGGCTGCCCCGTGAGAACGGCATTTGCTGTGGTGTCCGCCAGCTTCGATTGCGCCAGCAGGACAAGCTGCGACCCCTTGAAGTCGATCTCTCCCTTCATCCGGAAGGTGATCCTGGCGTTGGTGAAATCGGTTGGGTAGCCGCCCGCCACGAAGTTGTTCTTCCCTCCATACGGCGTCACGAAGGCCGTCGCCTCCGGGTTTTCGGTGGTCAGCAGGAACGCGAGGATGTTGAGGTAGCCTGCCCCGGGCGGCGCATGGTTGGCGTCCAGCATGAACGGGCTGCGCGCGGTGACCACACCGTCCTTTATCTCCAGCTTTCGAAGCACGCCGTGCTTCTCGTATCCGGTCCATCCGCCGAGGCCGCTGTCGAATGTTTCTACGTATACCTGCTTTGGCAAAGGGCACCTCGATTATTCGGGATACTCGATTTTGACAGTGTCGAAGGAAATGCAGCCGGACGGTAATCGCGAGGAATCCAAGTGGTAGTCGCGGCCCGCGCGGAGGATGTACCGGGCCTCAAGGTCCTTCGGGGCCATCTCAGGATTCGCGAAAGTAATCAGCTCCGGCCGCGCCTCAACCTGGCCCAGCGGGACTACGTCCAGCGGGTAAAGGACAAAGATGATGTTCTTCACGCGCCGTAGCGCACGAGAAATGGGGCCTCGCTTGTAGAGGTGGGTCTTGTTCCAGCTTGCTCCCAGCATTAGCCACAGGCTCTCGTCGGGCGAAAGAGTAACGGTGTGCTCCGACCATCGCTCCGAAATCTTCATGGGCTGGGCCGTCAGAAGGGCAGGAATGTTCCTGTCCTCCGTATCCCGCTGGACAAGGACAACGAGCTTCGCACCTTTCATATCGCCTTCGCCTCGCAGCCGGACCGTGATCCTGGCATTTGTGAAGTCGTTGGGGTACCCGCCCGCAAGGAATGCGTTCTTGCCCGCGAGTGGCTCCACCATCGCCTCGGTCTGCGCCACCAGGCCTGTCATGAGAAACGCAATAATCTGGAAGTAGCCGCCGCCCGGCGGCGCGTGGTTGGAATCCAGCATAAATGGGCTGCGCGCGGTGACCGTACCTTTCTTGTGCTCCAGCGCCCTCATGACGGTGTGCCGCTCGTATCCGCACCACCCGCGCGGGCCCGAGTCGAACGTCTCCAGGTACATCTTTCCGGACATGTGGATACTCCCGATAGCGCTATGGGAACTCGATTTTGACGGTGTCTATTGCGATCGAGCCGGATGGAAGGAGCGTCCAGTCCACAGGGTAGTCCCTTCCTGCGCGCAGGATATACCGCGGCTCCAGCCCCGGCGGTATCTGCGCCGGCTCGCCGAAGGTGATTTTTGCCGAGTCCACCTTCATAGGCGCCGCCGGTACGACGTCGATATCGGATAGCACGAAAATGAGGTTCTTCACCTGCGGAAGCACCTCATTTATAGTCCCGAATCGGTACCTCTTTCCCTTGCTCCAGTTGCCGCCCATCATATTCCATTGGGACTGCTCCGGCGCCATTGTGACGGTCTGCTCGGACCACGTTCGTGTGATCTCGATGGGCTGACCGACAAGCTGGGCGGGCACGATAAGGTCGCCGACTTCCGCCGCGGTGTGCAGCACCAGCCGCGCGCCCTTCGTATCGCCCTCGCCTTTGAGCCGGACCGTGACCCGCGCGTTCGTGAAATCGGCCGGATAGCCGCCTTCCAGGAACGCGTTCGTTCCGGCGACAGCCTCGATCTCGGAATCGAAGCCCGGGGAGGGTAGGGTCATCAGGAATGCCACGATCAGGAAGTAGCCGCCGCCGGGGTAGGCGTGGTTTGAGTCCAGCATGAATGGGCTGCGGTTGGTCACGACGCCATTGCGATGCTCCAGGGCACGCAGCACGGTGTGGCGCTCGTAAGTCGCCCACCCGCCGGGACCGTTGTCAAATGTCTCGACGTATGTGCGGCCCATTCAGCCCCGCGGTTCCGCGAATTCGATCTCGATTTCGTCCATCGCTATCCAGCCCTCCGGGATACGCGCCGGGTCGATAGGGTACTCTCGCCCGGCCCACAGCCGGTGAGGGTCGCCATGCAGCGGCTCCGCCGGCCGGACATCGAGAGGGAACAGGATGAAGATGATGTCCAGATTCACGTCGCCCAGCGCGCCCTCCAGGTTACCGCATCCGTACTGGTCGCGCATGTCGTGTCGTGCGCCAAGGCAGGTCCATTGCGAAGGGTCAGGCGCGAGGGTCAGGGTCTGCTCAGACCACTCCGGCGTGATGCGAAGCGGCTGGCCGGTGAGCGCGTAATTGTCGGCCCGCCCGCCGGACACGGCCTGTATGTCGAGCACCATCTGCGCGCCGTGCGCGTTCCGCAACTCACCCCGCAGTCGCACCTTGATCCGCGCGTTCGTGAAGTCGGTCGGGTAGTGCTCCTCGGCGAACCGCTTCCGTCCGCCGGGCTTCAGGTAGGCCTCGGGGATGCGGTGGTTCACGCGGGTGAACAGGCAGTAGAGGATCGAGAGGTAGCCCGCGCCGGGCGGAGCGTGCGTGGCATCGATGTGCCACGGGCTGCGTGTGACCGCCGCGCCGTCCTCGATGTACAACGCGCGCTTGCGGCCTACCCAGCCCCCTGGGCCGGAGTCGAAGGACTCGCGGTAGATCATCCGACCCGCTCGAAGATGGTGGCCACGCCCTGGCCTCCGCCGACGCACATCGTCACCAGGCCGAGCGAGCCGTCGCGCGAGGAGAGCTCCTCCATCAGCTTCACGGTCATGATGGCGCCTGTGGCGCCCAGGGGGTGGCCCAGGCTGATGCCGCTGCCGACGGTGTTCGTCCTGTCCTGGTCCATGCCAAGCTCGCGAATGCAGTAGAGGGCCTGCACCGCGAACGCCTCGTTGAGCTCTATAAGGTCGATGTTCTTCATGGTCATGCCGGCCTTTTTGAGGGCGCTGCGCACCGCCGGCACGGGGCCGGTGCCGAACATGGCGGGGTCCACGCCGGCCACGCCCCGCGTATGCCAGCGCAGGCGCGGCTTGATGCCCAGTGACGCTGCCTTCTCGGCGGACATGACCACCACCGCCGCCGCGCCGTCGTTTATGCTTGCTGCGTTGCCGGCCGTTACGGTCCCGTTCGGCTTGAATACGGGCTTGAGCTTCGAGAGCTTGTCCATCGAAGTGTCGGGCCGTGGGCCTTCATCCGCGGACACCACAATGGGGTCGCCCTTGCGCTGGGGCACGGAAACCGGGGCGATCTGCGACTTGAAGCGGCCTTCCTTCGCGGCGGAGACGGCGCGCTGGTGGCTGGCGAGCGCGAGTGCGTCCTGGTCGGCGCGGCTAATCTCGTAGCGCTCTGTGATGTTCTCCGCGCCCACGCCCATGTGGTAGCGGTTCACAGGGCAGGTGAGGCCCTCGACCATCGAGTCGCGCATCTTGAACTCGCCCATTTTGAAGCCGTCGAAGCGAGCGCGGTTGTCGAGCAGAAAGGGCGCCTCGCTCATGCTCTCCGTCCCCCCGGCGACGGCGATGTCCAACTCGCCTGTGCGGACCATCTGCGCGGCGATGTTAATTGCCTCGAGGCCCGAAGAGCAGACGCGGTTGACGTTTATTGCCGGGACTTCCGCCGGGATGCCGGCCCGCAGTGCCGCCAGGCGAGGCGCGTAGCCCGCCTCTGCGGCCTGCAGGACGTTGCCGAAAATCACCTCGTCCACCTGGGCCGGCCGTATGCCGGCGCGCTCCAGCGCGGCCTTGATGGCCACAGCGCCCAGGTCGGTGGCAGACACGTCCTTGAACGCCCCGCCGAAGCTGCCGAGCGGCGTCCGAGCGCCGCTGACGATGACTGCATCTCGCATCTGACATGACCTCTATCTTCGATCTATCGTAGAGACGATCCACCGGGGCGTCTCATGCGTACAAGATCGCCCTGAATGCGGTATCGCTCAATGTACTACCCTCCACCGAGACCCCCAGAGGGTCGTCTCTACGTGGCGTGTGTCCGCCATACGCCTATTTTGCCCGCCGGGCCTCGACGCCGGCCATGTTTTCCATGACCTTGATAAGCGCCTGCGTGCCCTCGCGTCCCATGCCCATCTGCTGGGCTGTGCGGAAGAGCTGGGTTATGACGGCCGAGAGGAATATGGGCACATTGAGGTCTTCTGCGGACTCAAGGACGAGCCTCATGTCCTTCTGGGCCATGTCTATCATGAAGCCGGGCGCGAAATTCCCGTTGTACATCCTGGGGGCAAGGTTCTCCAGCATCCAGGAGTTGGCTGCGCCTCCGCCGAGCGCGCTGAGAAGGGCGTCCGGGTCTGCGCCTGCCTTCGCGGCGTATACCATGCCCTCGCACACGGCAGCAAGAGTGCCGTTGCCGACGATCTGGTTGGCGAGCTTTATGACCTGGCCCATGCCGTTGGGGCCGCAGTGGGTTATTCGCTTGCCCATGGCCTCCAGGATGGGGCGGCAGCGTTCGATCACCGCCTTGTCGCCGCCGATCATGATCGAAAGGGTGCCGTTGGTTGCGCCGATTACGCCGCCGCTGACGGGGGCGTCCAGCATTTGGATCCCCTTCTCCTTCAGCCTCGCGGCGATCTCCTTGGTTACGGTAGGAGAGATCGTGCTCATATCAATTACCACGGAGTCAGGCCTCGCGCCTTCTACGATACCCCCGGGGCCCAGTATGACCGCCTCCACGTCCTTCGAGTCGGCGACCATCGTGACGATCACGTCTGCGCGGGAGGCTGCGTCCTTCGGCGAGGAGGCCCTTTTCGCCCCCGCGGCGACCGCCTCGTCGGCTCGGGACGGGGTGCGGTTCCACACGTAGACCTCGTGGCCGCCCTTTACAAGGTTCTTGCTCATTGGGTTGCCCATCAGGCCCAGGCCAATGAAACCTACTCTGGTCATAGCTGGAAAAACTCCTCTGAATAGTTGCGCGATTATATCACAGCGTGCCCTTCCCAAAGGGTCGCGGGCGCGCCGTGGTCGGCCCGCGATACGCGGCGGCCGAGCGGCCCGATGAGGCCATCCCTCGGAATGTTCTTTTTTTCACAAAGTAGGTACAACTCCCTTGACACCCCGCTATGGGTGTGATAATTTTCACTAAGCTTCTGAGAACGTCCTCAGTTAGTTTCCCACGCCACCTCTCGGAAAGGTGATTAATGGACCCATCTGCAGTTACCAATGCCGAGTGGAGCCAGCTGGGCTCGCTGCTTACGGGCCTCTGGATTATGGTGGGGTTTGTGGTCTTCTTTGCCACAAACATGCTCATCGGCCATATCTTCATCCCATCGCTTGTCGCATCTCACCACATACCCGCCGGAATAGAGAAGACCCGCATAGTTTTCTATGTACTGGCGATTCTCGGAATGATCGCGGTGTTCATTACCCTTGTTGGCGTAATCAACGACGCGGCCGTAATTCATCGGATCTACGACACGTACTGGATCAAGGGCAATCCTGCCCCTCTCAACGGCGGCGTTGAACATTAAAGAGCGGACGGTTTAGAACGTGCTGCCAGGGGATTTTCAACTACGCAAACCATCGCGCAAGCAGGCACTCCTGTTTGGGGTGCTGGGAATTGGCGCTCTATTCTGCTTTGCGGTAACAGCGGCGGTGGGCTTCTGGGTGGTCACCGCATGGTTCGGCATACCGCCGACGGTTGCCGGTTTCAGGGACGGGCCGGACCAGCCGATTGCTTTCCCGCACACAACCCACGCCGACACGCTCGGTATGGACTGCCTCTTCTGCCACAGGACTGCCGCCTACGCGCCGAACGCCTCCGTGCCCGCCGAGGGGCTCTGCATGACGTGTCACAAGACGGTCGGCGACAATCTGCCGGAGATTGAAAAGCTGAGGGACTACCACACAAACAGCCTGCCCATCGATTGGGTCAGGGTACACCGGGTGCCGGACCACGTTAAGTTCGAGCATTCGCCGCACGTGCAGTTCTTCTCCGGGACGAGGACCGTAGTGGACGGCGCGCCAACGGCCCCCGGGCAAGTGCGGATAGAGCAGGCCCAGGCTATGGACGCCAATGCCCAGGCGGGGCAGACTCTCGATTTTGAACAGTCCAGCACGTGCGCCATCTGCCACGGCGACGTGGCGAGCATGGTCAAGGTCAAGCAGGTCCGGTCGCTCAAGATGGCCGACTGCGTAGACTGCCACAGGGACAACAGCTTCGTGGACCCAATAACGAATCGTCTTTATGCACCTGCTGAGTGCGTAACCTGCCACTATTAGGGACTGAATAAACTCATGGCCGTAACGAGAAGACAGTTTCTTAAATTAATGGGAGGCTCAGCAGCCACAGCCGTGGTCTTTCAGGCCTGCGGCGTGCCTGAGAAGGAGCTCCTCGTCCAGTCCTCCGTGGAAATGCCCGAGGACCTGGTGGAGGGTTTCTACAACTGGTATGCAACCCTCTGCACGCAGTGCCCGGCCCACGAGGGGATCGTTGTTAGAGTCCTTGAGGGACGCGCCAAGAAGGTTGAAGGCAACGTCGACTACCCTCTAAATCGCGGTAAGCATGGCGCCCGGTGCGAGGCCAGCCTGCAGGCCCTCTACCACCCGGACAGGATCAGCGCCCCGCTCGTTCGCTCGGGCGACCGCGGCTCCGGACGCTGGAACGAGATAAGCTGGTCGGACGCTACTGCCAGGATCGCAGATAGCTTCAACAAGCTGGCGGACAAGTCGCAGGCCGTGCTTGTGACCAACCCGGTCAACGGGCCAATGGGCCTTGTGGTGCAGCGCTTCGCCCAGTCCACCGGCGCGCGTCACATGGGTTTCGAAACGATTGAGCAGACGAACCTTCGCCGGGCTATCAAGCAGGTCTTCGACCAGGACCGGATGCCCGATTTCGACCTCGAGCGGTCCCAGTACATTCTTTCCTTCGGCGCGGATTTCCTGAGCACCTGGGTATCGCCGACGCGATACAACATCGGCTACGGCAAGTTCCGCCAGGGCGACAGGACTCGCGGGAAGTTCGTCCAGATCGAGCCGCGACTCTCCTCGACGGCGGCAAGCGCTGACCAGTGGGTGCACGTAAACCCGGGCCGTGAAGGCATGGTGGCGCTCAGCATCGCGCAGGTGCTGGTGGCGGACGGGCTGGCGGATGCCGGCGCGGCGGCCACGGTCACAGGCTCTCTGAACCTGGCCCAGTTTGCGCCGGACGCGGTTTCGGCGACCACAGGCGTGCCTGCCGAGACTATCAAGAAGATCGCCCACGACATGGCGGCACACAAGCCCGCGCTGGTTATCGGCGGCGGACCCGCCGGCGCATCCTCCAACGGGTTTGCGAACCTGGTCGCGATCTTTTCTCTGAACTACCTGCTCGGCAGCGTAGGTCAGCCCGGGGGCGTGATTTTCAATCCGCCCCCTGCGTTGCCCGGCGTGCCGGTTGCCGCCACGGTCGGATCTTTTGCCGATTTCCAGGCGCTGACAGGTCAGATGAACGCCGGTCAGGTGCAGCTCTTGATGGTGCGCGGCGCCAACCCTGTTTACGGCCTGCCTGACGGCGCCGGCTTCAAGAGGGCGTCTTTCAACGTGCCTCTTATTGTGTCCTTCTCCAGCTACATCGACGATACGGCGGCGATGGCGGACATCATCCTGCCGGAGAATGAGGGCCTTGAGGACTGGGGCGCCGATATCCCGAACCCCGGCCCAGGCTACCAGGTCGTCGGCTTCCAGCAGCCTGTTGTACGCCCGTTCTTCCAGGACCGCAGCGTACACCTGGGCACCAAGAACTTCGGTGACGCCCTCCGGGCGCTTGCGCAGGTAATTGGCGCGGACCTGGGGCTGCCCGGCACAACATATCGAGACGTGCTTCAGGACGCCGCACAGAACCTGTTCAACTCGGGCCGCGGCTCGGTGAGAGCGCCGACGTTCGAGGCGTTCTGGAATGGCGTGCTGCAGCGCGGCGGTTGGTGGGACACGGAGTCCCGCTTTACTGGCGCGGCCCCGGCGCCGAAAGCCATTGCGGCGTCTGTGGACGCGCCGAGCTTCGGCAACGCGGACGCCTCGTACAACTTCTATCTGGTGCCTTTCGAGTCCAACGCGCTGGGCGATGGCTCCGGCGCGCGCCTACCATGGCTGCAGGCCCTGCCGGACCCCGTTTCGACGGCTGTCTGGCACACGTGGGTTGAGATCAACATCAGGAAAGCTGAGGAGCTCGACATCCGCGAGGGGGATATCATTCGCATCACGTCGCCCCAGGGCTCCATCGAGGCGCTGGCATGGCCGAGCCCTGCAGCGGCGCCGGACGCCCTTGGCGTGCCGATAGGACAGGGCCATACGGCTGGCGGGCGCTACTCGGAGAACCGGGGCTCGAACGTGCTGTCCATCCTGAGCCCGGTGGCCGATAAGGACACCGGCGCGCTTGCGTGGGCCGCTACGAAGGTCCGCATTGAGAAGACGGGGAACTGGAAGCGCCTCTCCAAGTTCGAGAATACGAAGCCAGACCTTTCGATCGATCCGAACCAGGCGATCATCAAGGTCACCAGTCACGACACATAGGCCGGAGCTGGCCCCAAAACCCTGGAGCTGAATGCGGAATAGCGTCGGGACATATGTCGGGCGCCCGCAGGAGAGAAGCAGATGGCGGATAAAGACCGAAAGTGGGGAATGGTCATCGACGTGGACAAGTGCACGGGCTGCCAGGCCTGTGTAGTGGCTTGCCAGTCCGAGAACAACATTCCCATTAACACTGAGCCCCTTTTCAACCAGCGCCGCGCGATCGAGTGGATCCGCGTTGAGCGGTACTGGGAGGGCGAGTTTCCAAACGTGAAGGCGCGGTTCATCCCCGTACTGTGCATGCATTGCTCGGACGCCCCTTGCGAGCCTGTATGCCCGGTCTTTGCCACGTACCATAGCGAGCAGGGAATCAACGTACAGGTCTATAACCGCTGCATAGGCACGCGATTCTGCGCGAGCAACTGTCCTTACCATGTAAGGTTCTTCAACTTCTGGGAGCCGAGCTGGCCGGAGAGCCTCAAGAACCAGCTCAACCCGAACGTTACAGTCCGCAGCCGCGGCATCATGGAAAAGTGCACCTTTTGCGTGCAGCGCATCCAGCGCGTCACGCGAGATGCCAAGCGCGAAGGGACGACGGTAGAAGACGGCGAGCGCGCGCTGCAGCCGGCCTGCGTGAATGCATGCCCGACGGATGCCCTGGTGTTCGGCGACTGGAATGACCACGAAGGCAAGATGGCGAAGCTTGCAGAAAAAGAGCTCCACGAGGGCGGACGGGGATACAAGATGCTGGAGCACCTTGGCACCGTGGCCAATGTTGTCTACCTGAAGAAAATCGACGAGACCGCCGAGGAAGTAACCCATGCATAGCCCAGTGCATAATGGGGCGGATAACGGGGCCCACCATGGCCAGCACGTGGTCAAGACTCAGGCCGGAGTAACGAAAGACCTGGTCGAAAAGCACGAGCACGGCCGAGGCTCTTTCAAGATGGCCATTCTGGTCGGGGGATATCTTCTTCTCCTCGGCATAGTCGGTGTCGTTCTGAAGATCGTCGACGGCTTCAGTGACCCGTCAAAATGGGGTTATCACGTCGGCCTGGTTGTCTTCCTGATGAGCACCGCCGGAGCGGCCCCCATGGTGGCCATTGCGCCCCGCATGGCCAAGGCGCACTGGCGCCGCCCGATATCCCGTATCGGCGAGATTTACGGCGCGGTTGGTGTGCTGACCCTTATCCTGTTCATACCCGTCCTGTGGGTCCTACCGGGCCTGGACGATAACCGGCGGTCGCTGTGGTTCTTCAACGACATCCAGATGCCGGCGACGATGCCTCACATCATGGCCACGCTGTCGCTTGTCAGCCTCGTAGCCCTGGGCCTTGCCCTGCTGTGGCTCTCGGCCCTGCCGGACCTGGCTATTCTCCGCGACCGCTCGACCGGCAGCCGCCAGAAGATGTTCGCTCGCCTGGCCAACGGCTGGTCGGGCACCAGCCAGCAGTGGTTCTTCCAGAAGCACCGCATGGGCGTGGTCGGCGCGTTCTACTTCATGACACTTGTAATTACCTTCTTCTTCATCAGCGTCGACTTTTCGATGACGCTCGTGCCGGGATGGATCGATGCCCTGTACCCGCTCACGCAGGCACAGAATGCCCTGCAGGCTGCGGCCGCCACGGTGCTGGTGACGATGTACGTCCTGCACAGGTGGGGCGGCTACCGGGAGTACATTACCCTGACCCAGTTCTGGGGCCTGGGCAAGCTCCTGTTTGCGCTCTCGCTTTTGTGGATATGGTTCTGGTTCTCCAGCTTCATCATCTTCTGGTATGGCGCAAAGCCGGCCGAGCAGGCGGTGCTGGAGCTGCTCACCGTCGGGCCGTACCTGCCGATCATGTACATTGAGTTTGCGCTCGTATTCCTGATTCCTCTCTGGGTGCTTGTCTGGAACCCGGTGCGCAAGAGCGTGCTGGGTCCGACGCTGATCGCTATCGGCGTGCTGGCAGGCACGGCGCTGGACAGGATCAGGGTATACGTCGCGTCGTACTCAGTACCTGGCATCGGCGACCCGGCCGTGGTGAAGCATGAGCTTCACGCTATCCCGGACGCGATACTGCCGGCGCTATCGGACATCCTTATCTGGGTGGGCGGCATCGGCGGCGCCGCCTTCATCTTCCTGCTTGTCTCCAGGGTCATCCCGGTCATCAATATCTGGGAGCAAAAGGAGCTGGTGCTGTACCAGATCCACAAGAAGTTCCACAGGACCGAGGTCCAGGTGCTGGGCAAGCCCGATTAGAGTTCTGGCCGCATACCTGTGTAGGAAGTCTACATGCAAGAGCACGTTCAGTTAACACAGAAACAGATAAATGAGGACCTGCTGAGCTCGGTCCTCAAGACGCCCAAGTGGTGGCCGCCGGCGACGCTTTTCTTCCTCACGCTCTTCCTCATCGGCGCGTGCGCGTTCGGCTATATGTTGAACAAGGGCGTTGGCGTAGCTGGCCTGAACCGTCCCGTCATGTGGGGCGTCTACATGGTCAACTTCGTCTTCTTCATCGGTATCAGCCACGCCGGTATCATGGTGTCCGCCATTCTTCGCCTGACTCAGGCAGAGTGGCGCCGCCCGCTGACCCGCGCGGCAGAGGTGCTCACGGTCTTCTCCTTGATGTCCGCCCTCATGGCGGCGCCGCTGGTGCACGTTGGCCGGCCGTGGCGCGCGGACCTCTGGGTGTTCCCGTATGACTTTGCCCGCGGCGTCTGGATCAACGCCAGGTCGCCGTTCATCTGGGACCCCAGCGCGGTTATGACATACCTGACCGCCAGCTCGCTGTTCGTCTTCATCGCGCTCATTCCTGACCTGGCGGTCATTCGCGACAAGACGAAGGGCGCCGTCCACTGGATCTATTCGTTCCTTTCGCTGGGCTGGCGCGGCACGCCCCGCCAGTGGAATCTCCAGACCGTGGCGGGCATCCTGCTCTCAGCCCTGGTGCTGCCGGTATTCGTATCCGTTCACTCGATCGTGTCGTGGGACTTCGCGGTCCAGATCGGCCCCGAGGCGTGGCACAGCACGATCTTCGCGCCGTATTTCATCATCGGCGCAATCCACTCCGGCGTGTCTGCCGTTGCCACATTCATGGTGGTGATGGTCTGGGTCTGGAAGTGGGACAAGTACCTGAAGCCGGACCACCTTGACGCCATCGGCAGGCTGCTGATTGTCGTTGCGGTGACGTGGTTCTTCTTCTTCTTCGTTGAGTGGGTCATGGGTCTGTACCCCAATGAGCGACCCGAGCTCGCGATGAGGCATTTGCAGGTGTTCGAGTCGCCGTGGAGCTGGCTATTCATCACGTTCCTGCTTACGGCGTTTTTCATACCGGTGCCTCTCTGGCTCTTTAAGAGAGTCCGCCGCAGCCTGATGGGTATGTTCATCACGACCATCCTGGTGAATATCGGCATGTGGCTCGAGCGCTTGCTCATCATCGTGCCTGGCCTGATGCGCAGGCAGGAGATGACCTTTAACTGGGGCTCTTACCATCCCAGCCCGATCGAGCTGCTGATGGTTATGGCCACGTTTGCGTGGGTCGCCCTCGGCCTGCTCGTGTTCACGAAGATTTTCCCGCTCATTCCTCTCTTCGACATGAAGGAAGGAATGGTCGGTAGGGACGAGATCAAGATCGGCAGGCGAGTAGTGCCTGCGTCAATTCGAGAGTAAGGAGTGCAGGCGTGGCACTACGAAGCGTAATCGGTCTCTTCACAAACGAAGATTCCGCCGCCGACGCGATGGACGCGGTCCACGCGGCCGGCTTTAAGGAAAACGAGTACGAGATCCTGACGGGCACTCCGTACCCGGAAGGGACGTTCGGCGAGCACGAACCGAAGCACAAGCTGTACAGGTTCCCCCTGATCGGCGCGTCCTGCGGTTTTATCGTGGGCCTGCTGCTCACGGCAGGGACTCAGCTGGCCTTTCCCCTGGTGGTGGGCGGCAAGCCGCTTCTCTCCATCCCGGCGATGGCGATCATCATGTACGAAGGCACGATGCTCGGAGCGATCCTTTTCACGGTCGTCGGCATCGTCTTCGAGTCCAGATTGCCCAGGCTTTTCATGGGCGCCTATGACACGCGCATCACCGAGGGCTACATCGGCATAACCGTAACCGCGGATGAGAAGAGGATATCGAACGCCGAGTCCGTACTGAAGCGCGCAGGCGCGCTCGAGGTAAAGCGCGGTTGGGAGAGTGCATAGAGTAATGCGATTTTCGCTGTTCGGCGCCAGGAGAATAGTATCAGCCGTCCGACGCCCTGCCGGGCTACTGGCGTTGTCCGGTCTGGCGTTTGCCGCGATGGCCTGCAGCTACGACTCGAAGACAGGCGATACCGAGATCCATGGACTTGCGAAGTTTCAATCGCCGGTGTTTCCTGAGACCGGCTCGCACGCCTTCGTGCTCTTTTCGGAAATGCACTTCGCACCATCGTATCGCGCTCAGGAAGTACCCAGGCTTCTCCCGCCGGTAGACTCGGTACCTGTGACAGGTAAGGAGATTACCTTCAAGACGATCGAGCCGTACAGGGAGATGTCGGCCGCACCGGCCGGGGCGGACCAGTACGACGCCGCCCATGCGGTATTCCTGTATGATCGGAACTGCCTCGTGTGTCACGGAGCCGACCTGAAGGGCAACGGCCTTATTCGCACGATAGATTCCGCCACCGGCGATGGCCTGGCCATGAACCGCGGACCCTTCCCGTCCGACCTGACCGCCGACATCACGCAAAACTCGACGATCGGCGACATATACGCCTTCATTACGTTCGGCGGCCGCCAGGGCTTCGCAGCCTACTCCCGCGACCGCCAGACCACCTCCCCAATGCCACACTTCCAGCACCTCCTCTCCGAGGCGGACCGGTGGGCTTTGGCCCGTTACGTCCTGGAACACTGAGCGACGATTGCCTAGCCTGAATTTCACGGGGTGCAGAATGGACATTCTGCACCCCGTACCGTTTTTCCCAGAGCCTCCGTACTGGATTGTTTGCTTGGAAAGACCGAGAATGTGGACGTTGTCACTTGGTGGATAGTAGTCAGAAGGGACCATGTCGATGCTCTCCGTCGTAGCTCCCCTCGTTCGCAAACTCCTTCTCCTGTCCATTATCGCCGTCGTGAGCGCCGCTGTGGCGCTAGCCTCGTTGGGGCTCGTCGTGCTTCGCTTCATCATCCCCGCCCCGGACCTGCCAAGAGTGGCGTTCACCGACGGCGTGCTCAAAAACGCCCCCAACCAGGACGGCGTCGACCGTGTTAAGAACGAGATCAAGGCGCATTACCACGTGAATGCCGACGGCTGGATGTCGTCACACGACGACTACGTGGAAGTGAAGCCGCCAGGCGAGTACCGTGTCGCCGTGATAGGCGACTCCTACATTGAGGGGCTGCACATCGAGCCGGACGAGAATATGGCGGAGCTGATCGAGCAGCGTCTTGGCGCTACGAAGGCTGAGGTCTACCGCTTGGGAATCTCGGGCGCGTCCTTGGCGCAGTACCTGCACTTTTTGCGCGAGGAGGTACTGGACTATCAGCCCGACCTGGTCGTGATCTTCATGGTGCCAAACGACCTCCAGGAGTCGTACCGCCCGGCCCAGGGCTCTTACACCGGCAGTTACATGAAGATCAATATTGATGGAGGCGAGGTAACCGGCGAGGTGGCCCCGAAACCCTATACCGACCCCTGGTACGCCGGGATCACCGCCACCTCAGCTACGTGGCGCTACCTCCGCCATCGCGAGAAAAACGACTTCCAGGCGGTCAAAGACATCATCCTCGGCGCGAGGGACCTCCGCCTGCCGGAGCGCGAAACTACCACCGTGCCCGTGGCCATCACGGCCCCGAAGACCGACCCGCGCAACATAGTCGCAGCGCGATACCTGTTCGGCAAAATACAGGAGGAAGTTGAGGGAAGGGGGTCAGGCTGCTGCTGGTGATGGACGGAGAGCGCAGGCAGATATACTCCGGCGACGATTCGCCCACAGCCATGACGGTGCTGGTCCGGGACGTGAAGGCGGAGGCGGACAAGCTGGGCATTCCTTTCCTGGACATGCAGCCCGTCTTCAAGGAAGACTACGCGCGTAACGGTAAGCGGTTCAACTTGGTTGAAGACACCCACCTCAACCAGTACGGCCACTCCGTCATAGCGGACGCCATCCTGCGCCACATCAACGAGGCCGGCCTTCGTAAGGCCGCCGCCGGTACCTAGAAGAGCGTATAAAGGAAAGGCCCCACACCCGTCGCGCTGCCCACCACGATGATGATACCAAAGACGAGCAGCACCGATACCATGGGTATCATCCACCACAGCTTGCGCGACCAGAGGAACGCCAGCAGCTCCCCTGCGATCCCTAGCTTCCCGCCTATGTCCCGGATCACCGACATCCTTGCCGTCCTGTACCCTTGTCGATGCGTTTAGGACTTGTCCACGATGTAGCGGCCTATTATGAGTGTGTCCAGTCCGCTGTTCGCGAAGGTCCTCACCGCGTCGGCCGGGGAGTTCACGATCGGTTCGCCGCGCACATTGAATGAGGTATTCAGCAGAACCGGCACTCCCGTAACTTCGCCGAACCTGCGGATAAGCTCATGATATAGAGGGCTGGTTTCCCTGTAAACCGTTTGCACCCGCGCCGTGCCCATGTGGCTCACAGCCGGCACATCCCCTGCGCGCGCGCCTTGCACATCCACCACGAGCAGCATGAACCGGTCCGCCATTCCGCAATCGCCTTCCGGCAGCCTGAAGTACCCCCTTGCCGCCTCCGAGGTCACCGACGGCGCGAACGGACGGAAGGGCTCGCGGAACTTGACCTTGGCGTTGACGATGTCTTTCATCTCGGCCCTGCGGGGGTCCGCCAGGATGCTCCGGTTGCCCAGCGCGCGCGGCCCCCACTCGGCCCGCCCCTGGTGCCAGCCCACCACCTTGCCGGCGACAAGGCGAGCGACCACATCGTCCAGCAGCTTCTCCTCGCTTTCCGCCTTGCGCCACGCCACCCCAGCGCTGCGCAGCGCCGCTTCCGCTTCCACCTCACCGAACTCTTCCCCCCAGTACGCGTGGTCCATCACGAACCTCTTTGCAGGCCCAAAGGCCTGCGCCGCGTATAGAGCCGCCCCGAGCGACCCGCCTCCGTCGCCTGCCGAAGGCTGCACGTACAACCGCTTCATCGGCGAATCACGCAGGATACGGGCGTTCGCTACGGAGTTCAGCGCAACCCCGCCGGCAAGGCATAGAGTGTCCAGGCCCGTCTCCCTGTGCGCGATGCTCGCCAGGTCCACCACCGCCTCCTCGACGAACGCCTGCACACTGGCGGCGATGTCCGCGTAGCGCTGGTTCTGCTCCAGCATCCCCGCGTAGTCCGGCGGTCGCTCTCCGAAATAGGCCGGGTAACCGGTGTCACGCGTGAAGAACGGCGCTTCCGGGTTTCGTGCCGGGCCGAAAAGTTGAGTGAACTTGCGGGTATACGGCCTGCGAGTCGTGTGGTGGAAAGAGAAGTATCGCGGGTCCAGCCACAGCGCACCGTCCGGTCCTCGCCTTGCAATTTCCCGCACCCGGTCAAGGTATAAAGGCGAGCCGTACGGCGCCATCCCCATAACCTTGTACTCGCCTTCATTCACCTCGAAGCCGAGGAATGCCGTGAAGGCGCTGTAAAGCAGGCCGAGAGAGTGCGGGAAACGGAGCTCCTGCTCTATTTGCACCGCCGGCCCGCTCGCCCTCCCAATCGTCGTGGTCGCCCATTCCCCAACCCCGTCAAACGTCAGGATGGCCGCTTCCTCGAACGGAGAGCACAGGTAAGCGCTGGCAGCGTGGGATAGGTGGTGGTCGGAGAAGAGCACGCGATTGCGGTCTATCCCCAGGGCACCCTGGATATGCCCTGCAATCCAGAGCTTGTCGAACATCCACGTCCGCATGCTCTGGACGAACATCCAGTAAGAGCGCGGATACCCGGCGATTGCGGTCTTGATCAGCCGCTCGAACTTCATGAACGGCTTCTCGAAGAAGACAACGTAGTCCAGGTCGCTCCCGGCAACCCCTGCTCGGAGCAGGCAAAAGTCGATCGCATTCTGAGGGAAACTGTAGTCGTGCTTCTTGCGGGTGAAGCGCTCTTCCTCCGCCGCAGCTATCAATTCGCCGTCTTCAATAAGGGCTGCTGAAGCGTCGTGGAAGTAACAGGATATGCCCAGGATCCGCATTTCGGGCCTTCTACCCCTGGCTGCGCAGATAGGTCTGTGGATCGCCTACCGGCGCGCGGCGCACCCATCCGCTCTTGCCGGGCCGTAGTCTGAGGGGGTCGGCAATAAGGCCGAAAGGTAGGAAGAGCAATGTCATAAAGAACCAGTACACAAGCGTGAGAATGATCGCCATCTGGACCGTGCCCAGGATATGGGCAATCTTGAGCCACCGGTCCCACGCCCGCCTGAACAGGCTCTCTTCGGGTACTTTCCTGGCCGGGGCGGAGGCGTCGTTGCTCACGGGGCCCCCTCGCTACTTGGCCTTGTTGAGGCAGACCCAGATTCGCTCGGCAACAACATACCCCACAACCACTTCACTGGCGCTTCCGGACGATAACCGGATCACTCCGCGGTACGGGGCGGCTTCGGTCACGGTAAATTTCTGGCCGGGGATGAGGCCGTTGGTGACGAAGTACTCCAGTAGCGTCTGGTCGTCTTCCGGCACACGGTCAATGACCAGGTTCTGGCCCTGCTTGACCGCGCTGAGGCGAAAAGAGTCTTTCGGAGGGATGTAGCCGCTTCCCGGTATGGGATGGCCGAAAGGGCATGTGCCGGGGTTGCCCAGGCGGTTGACTATCTTGTGCGCAAGCTCAGGGGAAATGGCGTGCTCGAGCCTGTGGGCCTCAACATGGGCCTTGTGCATCTCCAGCCCCAGCAGGTCCACCACCATCCGCTCCGCCAGGCGGTGCCTGCGGACCATGCTCTCCGCCGCCTTGCGCCCGGATGGGGTGAGGACAATATCTTTGTTGTTCGCAGTGGACTCTACCAGTCCCTCCCGGAATAGCCGGCCCAACATGCCGCTGACGCTAGGCAGCGAAGTCCCCAGCCCTTCACCTACCGGCAGCCGCTTGAGCTGCTCCGCCAGTTGAGTCGAAGTTACGCGCACACCCTGCTCCTCCAGCTGGAGTATGGAGAGAAGGTAGTTCTCAGCCGCTGGAGAAAGGCGGGTTTCCGACATGCGCGACTTCGGGGACCTGGGGTTCAACGGCGCCATATGCCCTCATCAGGCGTCTGAATTAGAGACTGAATGTAACACTTACCTATGGGGCAGTCAACGCAACCCACATTCCGGCGGGTTGCGTTGAGTAATCGAATGGTTTACAGATAGCTAGGAGGAAACGACTGTGGTATTATTCAGATTGCAGTCTTTGCTCTTGCGATTTGCTGTAGCCTTGAAATGACTCCCCGGACCGACACAGGGAGCGTTTCCGTTTGACCTGTTGCCGGGCATGAGCATTTTAGGCAAGTCCCAGGGACGAGAGGAATACAGAGAAAGGTCATGCCAGACGAAATGGAAGCTACGGTTAGCAAGCCGAAGGCGAAGGCCGTCCCGGCGCAACGAACAGAGGCCGGAATGGACTGGCCAAGGTTACGTTTCGCCCTTGCCATGGGTGTATTTGCGGCGGCCCTGGGCGCGGTCACACTCCTTATTAACTTCCTCACACAGGCCGAGTTCTTCCAGGTGCCGGAAAGACTCCCGCTCAGCCACACTCTCCTCTTCGGTGTGTGCGGGGCACTGCCCGGCTTCCTGATGGTCGCCCCTGCGGCCTACCTTATGTACGGCGTCAAGCCCGTCTTTCGGAAGGGCAAACGTGAGCCGCGCAGCCTGATAGCGTGGATCACCCTCGGCTTCACTTACGCCTTCTTTTACTCCCTTCTGGCCGGAGGCGTCTTCCTCCCAATAGGCCAGTACATGGTACTTTTCCTGTCCAGCCTTTACGGCGTTCCAAACCTGGTAGTCAAGTTCATCGACCTCGCTACCGCGGACTGGTATACGCTGGGCATTCTCAACAGCTTTAAAATTGTGTACACGTGCCTCGTTGCCGGTGCGTTCTTCGGGCCAGGCGCGTGGGTCATAGACAAGTTCAACACCTCGGCAGACAAGAAGACGGCCGAATACGGGACATGGGCTGTCGTGGCAGTATTCAGCATCATACCGCTGCTGCTTTTCGCGTTCTCTTCCGAGTCCCTCCTTTCCAAGCTGGGATAGGCCACAGGTCAATCGACAAATATAGAAGGAGGATGTGGTCGGCGGGCTTGCCCGCCGACCACATCCTCCTTCTTTTATCTTCAGACAGGGGCTATGTCCGGGCCTTAATTTGGCACAGTTACCAGCCTACCGCCCTCCTGGTGGGACTTCAGGAAGCCGAGCATGATCTGTAGCACCTTCCTGCCTTCCGTGGCGGAGGAGATGCTCTGCCCGCCCTTCTCAAGGATGTCGAACATCTCCTCGTAGGCCGCAACGAGGCCGTGGACCTGGAAGAAGTCAGGTCTGAGTGTGAGCCTGAGCAGGTCGCCGGGACCCGGCCCCGCAGTCTGAAGCTCCGCCGTTCGGTCCTCCAGTCCAAAATTGATCTGCCCGTTTGGGCCGCTTAGCTGTACCGTGTACGTCGCCAGAGTGTTTTTCATTCCGGCGTAGTGGGTCCGGACACCGTTCTTGAAAATAATGAAGCCGCTCACGCCCGGGTCGTTCGCCGGCTCCCGCCCACCGTCCCCCTTGTACCTGTCCCAATGGTCGAAGCCGTCCTCCAGCCTGGCAAAGACCTGCACCGGTTCGGAGTCCGCAAAAAAGCTCACCGCGTCGAGCATGTGCGTACCGTTGCGGAAGAGCATCGCCCTCGGGCCGCCAAGCGTCGCGACGATGCTGCTGAGCTGGCCTATGCTGCCAGCGCGAATAGTGTCGCGCACCTTGTGGTAAAGGGGCGCCCATCGCCGTGTGTGGCCTACTACCAGCAGTGTCCCGTTCTTGAGGCACGCATCGATCATCCGGTCCGCGTCTTCCAGGCTGGTTGCTATTGGCTTCTCGCAAAAGATCGCCCTGACACCTGCATTGGCGGCGTCTACCGTTATGTTGGCGTGGAGGTTGTCCGGGGTTACTACCGTGAGGGCGTCCAGCTTCTCCTTCGCGAGCATCTCTTTGTACGAGGTGTACACATTCGCTTTCGGCCACTTGGCGCCCCACGTCTTTTTGAAATCTTCCAGTAGCTCCGGCTTGAGGTCACACAGGGCCGCAACTTCCGCCCGTGGATTCAGGGCAAGGCAGGAAGCGTGAGAGACTATTATCTGGTTCTTGAGAGGGTAGGGGGGCGGCGCTTTGGGAGCGCTCGCCGCAATCCATGTTCCGCCGACGATTCCGACTCGATATGCCATTCGAAATTGACCTCACAATGGAATTATGACTATTACTAAGGAGGGCAGCGGCTGAAGTATACCTGCGTTCAGGTGGCCCTACAAGCCGAATACGTAATCGTCGCCGAAGATGTGGATTGATGAAAAGTTCGAGTGCATGTACTATAATCTTGACTGAAGCAGCGCACCATATATAATTGTCTGCTATCGAAAGGTACCGTCGTTTTCGCGTCTCACCGGACTAGGCGCACCACTTGCCGCAGGAGGGGTGTTGTCTTGACACGGAAGCCGCAAATAGATTACGGTACTCGCGATTAAAATGGGTGAGCACACCCTCAAGCAGTTATGGTGAAATACTGCGAGCGGCGAAGAGTGAACGCTTGCACGCAGTACCCGGGCTGCTCGGTGCCAGCCCCTCTTTTGTGGTCGGCCAATCCCAAGTCGGCGTGTGTAGTGCGGATCCCTTTGTTGTAGACTCTTGGCAGCTCTAAAGGAGTGCGGTTAATGGCAGACCAGGCCTCGCAGCAACCCAACCCCACCGTTCAGGACCAGCAACACGAGGAGTACAACGTTGCTTCTCAGTGGAAGCTGATGTGGTGGCGCTTCAGGAAGCACAAGGCCGCAATGATCTCGGCAGTTATTCTGGGCATTTGCTATCTGGCCTTCCCGTTTTCCGAGTTCCTCGGAATCGGTGAGCCGGGACGAATCACCGAGCCGTATCACTACCTTCGGCCTCAGGTCATCCGCTTTTTCGATAATGGTAGCTTTAGCCCCCACGTCAACGGACTCAGACCTTACCGTGACCTCAAGACTTTCCAGAAGAAGTACCAGACCCTTCCCAACCTGAAGTACCCGGTCCGCCTCTTTGCTTCCGGCTACGAATACAAGATGTTTGGCTTCATCAATACAAACAAGCACATTCTTGGGTTCTCAGACCCTAACGTGCTTACTCAGGACACCACAATGCCTGACGGCACGGTGCTGCCCAGCCGTCCGTCGCTCTTCCTGCTCGGCAGCGACTCGCTCGGGCGTGATAGCTGGTCCCGCCTTGTCCTATCCAACCGCATTTCGCTCTCCATCGGCATGATCGGCGTGGCCATCAGCCTCGTCGGTGGAATCGTGATGGGAGGCATATCCGGCTACTACGGCGGCGTGGTAGACACGATCATCCAGCGTATCATTGAAATCAAGGGCGGTATCCCAACCCTTCCGCTGTGGATGGGCCTGTCCGCCGCCGTGCCTCGCGACTGGACAGTCTTGCAAGTGTACTTCGGTATTACGCTGGTGCTCTCCATATTCGCTTGGACCGGTATGGCGCGCACCGTGCGCGGCAAATTCTTGGCCCTCCGCGAGGAGGACTACGTAATGGCCGCGCGCATCGCCGGCGCGCCCGAGGGCCGCATAATGTTCCGGCACATGCTGCCGGGCTTCTACAGCCACATCATCGCTTCCATAAGCTTGTCCATCCCCGGCATGATCATCGGAGAGACGAGCTTGAGCTTCCTTGGGCTGGGCCTCCGGCCCCCGGCGGTCAGCTACGGCATCATGCTGATCGAGGCGCAGAACCCGGTTACGGTGGCCCTGTATCCGTGGCTCATGTTCGTGGCGCTGCCGGTAATCATCATCGTCCTGGCCTTCAACTTCCTGGGTGACGGTCTCCGCGACGCGTCCGACCCATACGGCAAATAATCACTAGGAGGAATAATGACCGAGAATAACAACGACTTTCTTATTCGAGTCAGAGACCTGAAGGTCCACTATGCCACCGATGAGGGCGTGGTGAAGGCCGTGGACGGCGTCAACTTCGAGCTCAAGCCCGGCGAGACGCTCGGCGTCGTGGGCGAGAGCGGGTGCGGCAAGAGCACCGTCGGCAGGGCGATTCTGAACATCGTCGAGAAGCCCGGCAAGATCGAGGACGGCACTATCGAGTGGAAGATGTCTCCCGGCCCGGACTCCGACATAGTGGACATCTCCAAGGAGGCGCCGAACGGGCGCCTGATGCGCGGGATCCGCGGCGCGGGAATCGCGCTGATCTTCCAGGAGCCGATGACATCGTTCAGCCCCTTGCACACCATCGGCAACCAGATGGCGGAGGCGATTCGCCTTCACACGGACCTGACAGAGATGCAGATTGAAGAGCGCTCCAAGGAGCTGCTCAAGATGGTCGGCATCCCGAACGCGGAACAGCGCCTGAAGGAGTACGCCTGGCAGCTCTCCGGCGGTCTTCGCCAGCGCGCGATGATCGCAATGGCCCTCTCCTGCGAGCCCAGGCTGCTCATCGCCGACGAGCCGACAACGGCTCTCGACGTGACGACACAGGCACAGATTCTAGACCTGATGCGCCAGCTCCAGCAGCGGAACGGCATGGGCATCGTCCTCATCACCCACAACCTGGGCGTGGTGGCGGAAATGTCGGACAAGATCGCAGTCATGTACCTGGGCAAGGCCGTTGAGACCGGCCCAGTGGACGATGTGTTCCATAACCCGCAGCACCCATACACTCAGGGCCTGCTGCGGTCGATTCCCAGCATCTACACCAGGGGCCACGGCAAGCTGCCCTCTATTCCGGGTAGCATTCCTCACCCCTTCAACCGGCCTTCGGGTTGCACCTTCCGGCCGCGGTGCCCGTCATTCATGCAGGGCGTATGCGACGTGCACGTGCCCACCTTCCAGGCCATCAAGGGCACCAACCAGCAGGTACGATGCTTCCTGCATCACCCGCCGAAAGAGGCGGAACAGCCCAAAGAGGTGACAACACGTGGTTGAGGCCAAGACTTCCAACGAAACTCTGACGATGTCCCACCCGGACTCGCTGCTTGAGGTCCGAAGTCTCAAGAAGTACTTCCCGATCATGAAGGGCTTCATGAAAAGGCAGGTCGGCGCGGTCAGGGCCGTCGACGACGTCAGCTTCGAGATCAAGCAGGGCGAGACCCTCGGCCTGGTGGGCGAGAGCGGATGCGGCAAGACCACAACCTCCCGCTGTATCATGAGGGCCATCGATCCTTCCTCCGGCGATATTCTGTTCAAGACGGAGACCGGGGAGGTGGTGGATGTTTCCACCATCGATAAGGAGCCGTTGCGCGAGCTGCGCAAGGACATGCAGATGATTTTCCAGGACCCGTTCACTTCGCTTAACCCGCGCATGTCGCTCCTGGACATCGTGGGCGAGCCTCTCCTGGTGCACGGGGAGAAGAGCTCCAAGGCCAGGCGGGACCGCGTAGCGGAGCTGCTGAGGCTCGTGGGCCTCCGGCCGGAGTACATGCGCCGCTTCCCGCACGCCTTCTCCGGCGGCGAGCGCCAGCGTATCGGTATTGCGCGCGCCCTTGCCCTGAACCCCAGGCTGGTGGTCGCCGACGAGCCTGTGTCCGCGCTGGACGTATCCGTCCAGGCCCAGGTCATCAACCTGCTCTCGGACCTCCAGCAGCAGCTGCACCTGACGTACCTGTTCGTGGCCCACGACCTCTCGATCGTCCGCCACATCTCCGACCGCGTCGCGGTCATGTACGTCGGCAAGGTCGCGGAGCTCGCGCCCACGGAGATGCTCTTCGAGAACCCGCTGCACCCGTACACGTCCGCGCTGCTGCAGTCGGTGCCTATACCTGATCCGCGCCTGCGCAAGGCCCGCTTCGTCCTTCAGGGCGAGGTCGCCAGCCCGGCGAACCCGCCATCCGGCTGCTACTTCCACCCGCGCTGCCAGTTCGCCGTTGAACGGTGCCGCGTGGAAAACCCGCCGCTGCGCGAGGTTAAGGACAAGGGCCACTACGTGAGCTGCCACAGGGCAGAGGAGCTCCAACTCCCGGGCATCACGAAGGTCGGCATCAACAAGCAGTCGAAGCTCGGCGCCGCGCCTTCCGCCAAGCCCGCCGCTTCGTCCGCTGCGAAGCCTGCAGCGCCCGCCGCCCAGCCGCCGAAAGAAAATACCAAGAAGTAGTCTCCCGGCCGGCGAACATTGATGATTTGAACTGCGCCCCGACTTGTCGGGGCGCAGTTGTTTTCTATCCACCCCCCACGACCTGACCCTCTCGAATGGTCGCCACGGCCTCCAGCACCGGCCCTGGGCGGACGGCGCCGGAAACGTCGGCCAGCGCCTGCGCGGCATGGTTCCACCGGAGCACCGCAATATCGGCGCATGCGCCCGGGGCCAGGACGCCGATCTCTCCTTCCATCCCAAGGACCTTCGCGGGTCGCAGCGTGGTGCGCGTGAGCGCCTCTTCTAGCGCCATGCCTGCGGCTACGAGCTTCGAGATCGTTCGGGGCAGATCGTGCCTGGGCCGGAGGCCCGTGTGCCGTTTGTACTGGTCGGTGGAAATTGTGTCGGGGAGGAACCCCTGCGCAATGGCTGCCTCCGCGACAGCGAAATCGAAGGAGGCCATTCCGTGGCCGATGTCGAATAGCACGCCGCGGTCCCGCGCATCCCGCACGGCATTGAGTATGCGCCCATTCGCGTCCAGGATATTGTTCGGCCCTTTGTGGAAGCAGTATGTAATCACGTCGCCGGGCCGGAGCAAGGCCATCTGCTCCGCTATTGGCCAGTCGTACGGCTCCCAGCGGTTGCCGAACATGATCGGCCGCCCGGTGCTCTCCGCGATTTCCAGCGCGTGTTCCATTACCATTCCTGGGTCTGCCTTCCCCGTCGCGGCGCTGGAAACGTTGACGGATACCCCCCAGATACTCCCGGGGTTGGAATTGATGGCCGATACCGCTGCCTCAACATCCAGGTCTTCCGGATTTTCGAAGCAATACCCGGGCGGCTCCTCGCCGTTTCTTGACACACTCAGCGCGACCAAAACCCGCGTCTTCGATGGGCGGATAACGTGTTCCATGTACCGGTTCCAGTTGGCGGCGCCGGGGTCCCCCTGTGACATGATCGTCGTCGTTCCCCGCGGAAGGACCAGCCGATCGGGTCCGATGCCGTATTTCCAATCATCAGGCGCAGGGTGCGTGTGCAGGTCTATCAGTCCCGGCACAGCGATGCCGTCCGGGAACTCCAGCACCCGACCGGCCCGGCCGCCCACTTTCTTCCCCGCCGTCGCGATGCGGCCCCCGGCAACGGCTATCTCACCCGGGCCGTCGATGCCTGTGGCGGCGCAAAAGACGCGCTCAGCCCTTATTAACATGTCGAAATCGGCCATTTGCCCCTCCGGACCGGACGGTATAGCTCAGCTCGCATTGTAGCCGGGCGGGTTGCCCGCCGCCACATTGCATCAGTGCCGAATGGGCGCTATACTCGGCGAATCGAAAGCGATACGTAACCTGAAAGCGACCCTTTCCCTCGGAGCGAAAATCGTATGGCGGATGAAGCGAGAAGGCGCGAGCCGACCGGCTCTCAGCGTTCACAAGACGAAGGCCGCAAAGACACGTTCGATGTCTACACAGACCAGTTCACCATTACCCTAACGCCTTTCGGCGCCAACCTTTCCTTCGGCGTGCGCGATGCCCACCCGACGCAGGGACAGCCGGCTCGAACGGAGCAGCACGGCACCGTCCGCATGAGCGTGGAGCACCGGAAGGTCACGGTCATGATTATCCGCCGCCAGGTCATGAAGGTAGAGATGCAGACGGGCATAAAGGCGGAAGTGCCTCGTGACGTCCTCAACCAGTTCCACATATCCCCGAAGGACTGGGACCAGTTCTGGAAGTAGTGAGTGGTGAGTAGAGAGTAATGAGTTCCTGAAGAGACCGGAAGTCGTTGACAATGGCCGCCGGCTGGCAATACACTAGTCAGGCAATGATTGTGAAAATGTCCACAAACAACTACAACGCCTGTGCGTGTGCCTGTTGTGAGTCCGCTCGGGGGAATCGAGCGGCTGGTGGACCACGTGTGTCGCAAGGCAGGCACATCTAGCTTCTATTAGCCGGTAACTTTCAAGCCCCTCGAGCGCACTTTGTGTTCGAGGGGCTTTTTATTTTGTCCCAGAAAAGAGTAGCCGAATGACTGAACAGGTATCTGGAAGCAAGTCTCGGGGTGCAGTGGACGCCGAAATAGCGTCGCTGGTGACGGAGAGCGAAGGCTGGACAGCCCGCCGGGTGATCGAATGGACGCTCGGGCGGTACGGGAGGAAGGCCGCCTTCGTCACCAGCTTCCAGGCGGAGGGGATGGTCATCCTGGACATCGCGCTCTCCCTGGACAGGACTGCGCGCGTGCTCACAATCGATACGGGCCGCCTGCCCCCTGAGACCTATGAGCTCATAGACCGCGTCCGCGAACGGTACGGCGTTGAGGTGGAAGTTGTCCATCCAGACCATTCCGAGCTGACGAGCTTCGTGACCTTGCACGGGGTGAACGCCTTCTACAGGAGCGTGGAGATGCGACGGATGTGCTGCTACTTCCGCAAGGTCAGCCCTCTCAATCGCGCCCTCGCCGGCTCTCAGGCCTGGGTCACGGGTCTCACCCGGGGACAGAGCGAGGGGCGCGCCAGTACACCCAAAATCGAGATCGACCTGGCCCATGACGACATTATCAAGGTGAACCCGCTGGCAGACTGGAGCAACGACCAGGTGTGGGGTTACATCCGGGAGCACGGCATCCCGTACAACGCGCTCTACGACGCGGGGTATCCCAGCATCGGCTGCGCCCCCTGCACCCGGCCGGTGCGGGCAGGGGAGGACTCCCGGGCGGGCAGGTGGTGGTGGGAGACAGACCAGCCGAAGGAGTGTGGGTTGCACGTCAAGAGTTAAGAGTTGTGAGTTGGGAGTAGTGAGTTGATGAGTTGGAGCGCAGCGCGGTGAGACCGCGCAAATACACCGAACAAAACTGGAAAGGAAAACGACTTGACGACGAAATTTGTGAATAAGCTGATTGCGCCCTACGGCGGAAGCCTCGTGGACCTGCTGGCGAAGGAGGACGGCGCCGCCGACCTGAAGCGCCACGCGGCGACGCTACCCTCGGTGCAGATTTCGGACACGGCGGTTTGTGACCTGGAGCTGCTGGCGACAGGCGGCTTCTCCCCGCTGGACCGTTTCATGGGCAAGGCAGACCTCCAGAGGGTAATGGACGAGATGCGTCTGGCCGGCGGGGTCGTCTTTCCCATTCCCGTAACTCTGCCGGTGGAGCCCGGCCCCGCCATCGTTCCCGGTCAGGACATTGCACTGCGGGATAGCAAGAACAACCTCCTGGCGGTGATGACCATCGAAGAGGCCTACGAATGGGACCGGAGCGAGCTTGCCCAGAAGGTCTACGGCACCACGGACCCGAAACACCCGATCGTTGCCGAAATGGCCCGCTGGGGCAGCGTTAACATCTCCGGGCGCCTCCGGGTGGTCCAGCTCCCTCGTCGTATCGACTTCCAGGAGCTGCGCCTCACACCCGCCCAGGTCAGGGAGCGGATATCAGGCTTCGGCGTGCAGAACGTCGTGGCGTTCCAGACACGCAACCCCCTCCATCGCGTCCACGAAGAGCTTACCAAGCGAGCGGCGCGCGAGGTGAACGGCGCTCTGCTCCTTCACCCCAGCGTGGGCATGACGAAACCCGGGGATGTGGACCATATTACGCGAGTACGTAGTTATAAAGCCCTTACAGAAAACTACTACGTACCCGGCTCCGTCCTCCTCTCGCTCCTCCCGCTCGCGATGCGGATGGGAGGCCCTCGCGAGGCGCTCTGGCACGCGATAATCCGCCGCAACTACGGCGCCAACAACTTTATCGTCGGCCGCGACCACGCAGGCCCCGGCAACGACTCCTCCGGCAAGCCCTTCTACGGCCCATACGACGCCCATCAGCTGGTATCCAAATTCGAATCCGAGATCGGCGTGAAGATGGTGCCGTTCAAGGAGCTGCTGTACATACCTGATGAAGACCGGTATGAGGAGGTGGACCGGATCGCGCCGGGGACGAAGACAGCCAATATCTCCGGGACGCAGGTGAGGACCGACTACCTGGCCAAGGGGCGGCTGCTGCCGGCGTGGTTCACCCGGCCCGAGGTGGCCGTCGTCCTGCAGGACACATACCCCCCCAGGCACAAGCAGGGCGTGTGCTTGTGGTTCACAGGCCTGAGCGGCTCCGGCAAGTCCACCACCGCAGAGATCGTAACGGCCAGGCTCATGGAGGTTGGCCGGCAGGTAACCGAACTCGACGGAGATGTCGTCCGCACCCACCTCTCCAAGGGTCTCGGCTTCTCAAAAGAGGACCGCGATACCAATATCCGGCGCATCGGCTACGTTGCCACTGAGATAGTTCGCCACGGAGGCCTGGTGATATGCGCCGCCGTCAGCCCGTACCGGGCGCACCGGAACGACGTGCGAGCGATGGTCGGCGCTGAGAATTTCGTCGAGATCTTCGTGGACACTTCTCTCGACGTGTGCGAAGGACGGGACGTCAAAGGGATGTACGCCAAGGCCCGCCGGGGGGAGATAAAGGGCTTCACGGGGATAGACGACCCCTACGAGGCGCCGGAGAGCCCAGAGCTTACTTTGGATACTGTGCGGTTTTCGGCCGAGGAGAACGCACTCAGGGTGGTTGATTACCTGGTGGAGAAGGGGTTCCTGCTTAACGCGGGGAGCAAAGCCTCCGTAACCCATTAGGGCGATTCGAATGAGGGCCCCAGCCGGTTGGGGCCCTTTCTTTTTTACGCGCTACGAATACCGTCATTCAAGGTTCTCTGTGCTATAATGCGCAGTGCTTACGGCCTGCGGGTTGCGGCGCGTGGTTTCGCCGGTAGGCCCGCAGATTCCATACGGAGAGCTCCCCACCGTCATGCCCCTATTCGAGGACCTTAAGGTATTTACCGGCAACTCTCACCCCGCCCTTGCCAGGGACATCTGCGCCTACCTGGGAATAGCCTTGAGCCCGGCGGACGTGTTCAAGTTCGGCAATGATGAGACATTCGTGCAGATCAAGGAGAACGTGCGGGAGAAGGATGTCTTCATTGTCCAGCCGATCTCCAAGCCGGTGAACGACCATCTTATGGAGCTCTGGATCATGATCGACGCCGCCAGGCGAGCGTCGGCGGGCAGGATAACGGTTGTCATCCCGTACTACGCGTACGGTCAGACGGACAAAAAGGACCAGCCCAGGGTGGCAATTACAGCGCGGCTGGTGGCGGACTTCCTCACGGTAGCCGGCGCGAACCGCATCCTCACGATGAACCTGCACACCGGGCAAATCCAGGGGTTCTTCAACATCCCCTTGGACGAGTTGGACGCAATTCCACTGCTGGCCCAGCAGATACGCGAGAAGGGGCTCAAGGACCTCGTCGTCGTCGCGACGGACGTGGGGGCGGCCAAGCGTGCGAGAAAAATGGCAGACTACCTGCCGGACTCCTCAATCGCCATCGTTGAGAAGATGCGGCTCGGGAACTCCGAGAAGGTGGCCGCCGCCAATGTGATCGGCAAAGTTGAAGGCAGGACCGCGTTGATTGTGGACGATGTGATCAACAGCGGCGGGTCGGTAATCGCGGCGGCCGAGATACTGAAGCAGCACGGAGCCGGCGACATCTACTGCACGGTTGTGCATCCGGTGCTGGCAGGAAAGTCGTCGGACAAGCTTTCTGCGAGCCACATCAAAGAGTTCATCGTGACGGACAGCCTGCCCGTTGGGCAGGAGAAGCGGTTTGACAAGCTGCAGGTGGTCTCGGTGGCTTCGCTCCTTGGCGAAGCGATACACCGCATCCACAGCGGCCTTTCCGTCGGTGCCATGTTTGACGGGAAGGGAACGACGCGCCGCGGGTAGGAAGTCTGAAAGCCGAATATGTGATAACCTGCCACCCATCTGTTATCGGATGGGTGGCTGCGTTTGTTGGAGAGTGTCAATCAGGATTGGTATACTCAGGTGGTGGAGGGCGGGGAGCGTGCAGTTAGAAACTAAGGAAGAGTGAACCTGATGTTTAAGGGTTTGAAGAACATCCTTGGCGGTGCGTCTTCTGAGAAGGTCATCGCGGAGTACATGAAGGATGTCGCGGAGATTAACCGGATCGAGCCGGAGATGCAGGCGCTTACGAACGAGCAGCTCCGTGCGAAGACTGATGAGCTCAGGCAGGGCTTGAAAGACGGCGCATCGCTGGACGACCTGATGGCGGAGGCCTTCGCTCTCGTAAGGGAGGCGGCCAAGCGCACGCTGGGCCAACGGCATTTCGACGTCCAGCTTATCGGCGGCATGGCCCTTCACGACGGCAAGATCGCCGAGATGAGGACGGGTGAGGGCAAGACCCTCGTGGCCACGTTGCCGGCCTATTTGAACGCCCTGACCGGCACTGGTGTGCACGTTGTTACAGTCAACGATTATCTGGCCAGGCGCGACGCGCACTGGATGGGCGCCATCTACAATCTCCTGGGCCTGAGCGTCGGCGTGCTTCAGCATGAGTCTTCTTATTTCTACGACACTTCTACCGACGGCGGGCCAAAGGGAGCGGAGCACCTGCGGCCGGTGCTGCGAAGGGACGCGTACGCGGCAGATATAACCTACGGCACCAACAACGAGTTCGGCTTCGACTACCTGCGCGACAACATGGTCATCGACCTGCGCCAGCGCGTGCAGCGGCCGCTCGTTTTCGCCATCGTCGACGAGGTGGACAACATTCTGGTCGACGAGGCGCGAACGCCTCTAATCATCAGCGGCCCGGCGGAGGAGTCCGCCAAGGACTACATCCGCTTTGCCCGGCTCGCCACGAGCCTGCGTGAGGAGGATGACTACACCATAGACCAGAAGCATCGCACCGCCTCGCTTACGCCGGAAGGCATCGACCGGCTGGAGAAGTTGGTCAACGTCCAGAACCTATACGCGCCCGAAAACGTGAAACTGGTCCACTTCGCCGAGAACGCCTTGAAGGCCCACGCAATCTTTCAGCGTGACCGTGAATACGTTGTGAAAGACGGCGAGATCATAATAGTGGACGAGTTCACGGGCCGTCTCATGCCTGGCAGGCGCTATTCCGACGGCCTGCACCAGGCACTGGAGGCCAAGGAAGGCGTCCCGGTCCAGCGTGAGACGATTACGTATGCGACCATCACCCTGCAGAACTACTTCCGCCTGTACAAGAAGTTATCGGGTATGACAGGTACGGCGGCAACCGAGTCTGAGGAGTTCTGGAAGATTTACAAGCTTGACGTGGTCAGTGTGCCTACCAACAAGGCAATGGTCCGCCAGGACAATGCGGACTTCATCTTCCGCGACCAGAAGGCGAAGTACAACAACATCGTCAAGGAGATTGAGGAACGCAGCAAGAAGGGCCAGCCGGTCCTTGTCGGCACGACCGACATCGCAAAATCGGAGATGTTGAGCGATATGCTTCGGAAGCGCGGCATAACGCACGAGGTGCTCAACGCCAAGCAGCACGAGCGCGAGGCGGCGATCGTCGCGCAGGCGGGCCGCCCGGGCGCGGTGACGGTGGCGACGAACATGGCGGGCCGCGGGACGGACATCATCCTCGGCGGCAACCCCGGCATGCTGAATATCCCTAAAGAGCAGTGGGAGTCCAACCACAAGAAGGTCGTGGAGTTGGGCGGTCTCTGCATCATAGGCTCTGAAAAGCATGAGGCCCGCCGCATCGACAATCAGCTCCGAGGTCGCGCCGGACGCCAGGGCGACCCGGGCGAAAGCCGTTTCTTCGTCGCGCTCGATGATGATCTGATGAAGCGGTTCGGTGGCGACCGGATTCGGGCCGTCATGGACTGGGCGGGCATGGAAGAGGACCAGCCTATCGAACACAAGCTGATGGCGAAGTCCGTCGAGAACGCCCAGATCAAGGTGGAGGCGCACCACTTCGACATACGCAAGCACCTGGTGGACTACGACGATATCGTGAACACGCACCGCACCGTCATCTACGGAGAGCGGGAGAAGATCCTCGGCGGGTCGGACCTCAGGGCCAACATACAGGACCTGGTTGAGAAGGAGCTCCGGGAAATCATCAACAGGCATATCAAGGGAGTGCCGCAGGAGTCCTGGGACGTTGAGGCCCTGATTGCTGAGCTCCAGACGGTGATCCCTCTGGACGAAGAGCTTTCCGACCCGGACGCAGTTGGGCAGATGGCCCCCGAAGAGGTTGAGGAGTTCGTTCTTGACCTGGCGGAGCAGCGGTACGAGGAGCTTGAGGAAAGGCTCACGCCGGAAGTCCTGCGGTCAGTTGAGCGGGAGTTGATGCTCCGCGTGATCGACAACCACTGGGTCCAGCACCTGACTGCAATGGAGAACCTGCGCCAGGGAATCGGCCTGCAGGCAGTCGGTCAGCGCGACCCTCTGGTGGCTTACAAGAAGGAAGGCCATGAGCAGTTCCAGGGACTACTTGACCGCATCCAGTACGACATCGTGCATATGATCTTCAACGTCAGGGTCCGGCAGGAGCAGCCGCAGCAGCGGCAGCAATCGGTCCAGGCGGTCAGGCAACCGGCCCCTCAGTCGGCCCAGCCTGCGGCATCGCAACAGACGGCGGAGCCTGCGCAGGCCGCCGCGCCGTCTCCTGCCACCGCGCCGAGGGCCGTGCCCGCCGAGGACCACAGCAAAAGCGTAATGGCCAAGGTCATGGGCACTGCGCCGGTAGCGAAGGGTGCGTCGGCGGTCTCAGGCGTCGCGAAGGTCGGCAGGAACGACCCATGCCCCTGCGGCAGCGGGATGAAGTACAAGAAGTGCCACGGGGCGTAGCGCTGGTCAATGAACAACGCTGAGATTTCCGAGATATTCGATAATATTGCCGGCCTGCTCGAGATGAAGGACGAGCAGCTTTTCAAGGTGCGCGCGTACCAGCGGGTCGCCCGGGCGATCGGCCACCTGCCGAGCGAGGTGGCGCAGATGGTGCGCGACGGGAAGAGCCTCCAGGAAATTCCGGGCATCGGGAAGGCGATCGCAGAGAAGATTACCCAGCTTGTGACAACCGGTAAAATGCCCTTCTATGAGAACCTGAAGGCGGAGTTCCCGGAAGGTATTCTCGAGATAATGCACGTTCCCGGAGTTGGCCCAAAGACGACGAGGCGGCTGTGGAAGGAGCTGGGCGTGACGACCGTGGCGGAGCTGGAGGCGGCGGCGACTGACGGTCGCGTGGCGGCGATGGAGAGGATGGGCGTCAAGAAGGCCGAAAACATTCTCAAGGAGATCCACTCCACAAGCGTGAAGGAGACGCGCATCCCGATTGCCCGGGCGATGCCCGCGGCGGAGCGCGTCGTAGCCGCGTTGAAGGCGCAATGCCCGGGCATCCTGCGGCTGGAAATAGCCGGAAGCCTCCGGCGGTACGAGGAAACGATCGGCAACATTGATCTCGTATGCGCCACCCCAAACCCGGGCGAAGTGATCGACGCCCTGGTGAAGTTGCCGAACGTGACGGGCATTCCGGAGCAGGGCGATGCGAAGGCTTCAGTTGTCCTCAGTGAAGGAATCCAGGTTGACCTGCGCATCGTAGATGAAAGTAGCTTCGGGACAGCGGTCCAGTACTTCACCGGAGGCGAGCATCATAACGAGCGTCTGCGCGAGTATGCCGGCAAGCTGGGACTATCTGTCAGTGAACACGAAGTAACAAACACCCAAACGGGTGATGCGCAACGGTTTGCCGCAGAAGAAGATTTCTACAGCCGGCTGGGGCTCCAGCATCTTCCGCCGGAGCTGAGGCAGGGGAGCATCGAGCTTGACGCCGCGGGGTCCAGGACCATCCCCCAACTTGTCGAGCTTCGCGACCTGAAAGGGGACCTGCACGTCCATACCAATTGGAGCGATGGCCGCGCGACTCGTCAGAGATGATGATTCGGGCGGCGAAGGCCAGGAGCTACCAGTACGTGGCCATCACGGACCACTCGGTGGGCCGGGGAGTGGCGAACGGGCTGACGCTGGAGCGCCTCAAGGAGCACATCGCGGAGCTGAGACGGCTCGAGGCCGAGATAGGCGGCATCAAGGTGCTCTGCGGCTCCGAGGTGGATATCCGGGCGGATGGGACCATGGACTACCCGGACGAAGTGCTAGCCGAGCTGGACTGGGTAATCGGCTCCGTGCATTCCGCGATGGGGCGGGATTCGGAGACCGTCACGGCCCGTGTCATCCGCGCGATGCACAACCCGTATGTGACCGTCATTGGCCACCTTTCCACGAGGCTCATCGGCGAGCGCAGGCCGTTAAATGCCGACTATGAAGCGATCTTCCGGGCGGCTGCAGAGACGGGCACTGCAATGGAGATCAACGCGAGCCCGGAGAGGCTGGACATCAAGGACGCTCATATCTACCGGTGCCGGGATCTCGGCGTGAGGATGGTTATCAGCAGCGACGCGCACACGACCGAAAGGCTGGACAACCAGCGCTACGGGATCGGCATTGCGCGGCGCGGCTGGTGCGAGGCAAAAGATATTCTGAATACTTTGCCCGTTGACGACTTCAAAAGCTTTCTCAAGATACCCAAATCACAACGCGCGAGGGGCGTTGGGTCACATGCTTGAACAGCAAATTGCGGAGGCGTTGCTTAACGCCTCGTCACCTCAAGTGTCTATACTTCACCTCAGGCAGGCTCTGTCTGAAGGCCGCGACTGGCCTTCAGCGCTCCTGGAGGCCATGGCGCTGTGGACCCCTCCATCCGAGACTATCGACGGCAGGGATTACCGTTACTTTATTGGCGGCGAGGCGTTCGACGGCCTTCTACTTGCAGAGCGGCTTCTAGGCGAGGTTGAGGGGCTCGTTCCGGCAGGGGAGGCCGAGGAGCTGTTCTTTGCCGGCCGCTTCCCCAAGGCGTTCGATTCGCAGAAGTTCAAGGACCTGCTGGGCGTCGAGAAGTACCGCGGGTACCTGAACTTCTACTATGGGGTGACAGTCGAGGCGGCCCTGCAACTGGCCGTCGAGATGGAAGTGGAGAAGCGGTGCATAAGCAACGGAATTCTCTACGTGCGTGACTACTCGGAGCAGGCATTCGCGAAGATCTACCACAAGTCGCAGGAAGAGCTTCTGGAGATGTTCAGGGAGGCTAATGGGACGCCGCAGAGCGAAGAGATCGAATTCTCAGAGCTTAACGAGTTTACGTACTGGCTCTTCAAGTACCGCTGGAAGTACAGCGACAAGGCGAAGATCGCCAGCGACACGCGCAAGGGAATGGAGATGCTCTCACGCATGGAAAGCGCAGGTAAGCGCGTCCGTGGCTTGGTGCAGGTGCCGGTGGAGGCGTGAGCGGGGTCCCCGGTGTCGCCTCCCCGAGCTGGCGCATTGCCACCCTGAGTCCCGGTTCCATCGGGACGAAGGGTCTAAAGACCGGCCCAGCGATAATGGTCCTCACTTGCAGGCTCGCCCTTAGACCCTTCGCTGGCGCTCAGGGTAGCAATTGATAAGGCACTGTCCTGGTCATTCCCGCTTTTCCGAGTCGACTTCCCTCTCGTTACCCCAACCTCTCCAGCGTCTCCTTCACGCGCGCCCGCCGGTCCTCCATCGTTGCCAGGCGTTCACGCTCCCTTTCGATCACATCTTCCGGCGCTTTGGACGTGAACTCCGGATTATTGAGCCTGGCCGACAGGCCGGCAGAGAGCTTGTCCAGTTGCTCCAACTCCTTCAGCAAGCGCTGTATCTCCTTCGCGATGTCCACGAGTCCGCCGAGCGGTATCGTAACCGTGCCCTTCGGCAGGACAAGGACTACGCTGTCCTTCGTCGACGGGGCCGCGCCATCGACCGTGCGGACCGGGTCCGATGTCGCCAGCGTCTTTATCGCGTCAGCCTCTGCCTCGATGACCTGCCGAAGGTCCGGCGCGGCCACAATGGCCTCGACGGGCTGGGTCTGCTGGATGCGGAACTCTGCCCGGAGGTTGCGTATCGCGCGGACAAGGTCGATGATCGCCCCGATCTCCGCCTCAGCCCTGTCGTCGAGAAGCGACGTGTCCGCGATCGGGTACTCCGCCACCATCAGGAGCTCCGGCTTTTCGAAGCTGCGCGGCATGTACGTGACGACGCTCTGCCACACCTCCTCAGTGATGAACGGCATAAACGGGTGGAGCAGGCGGAGAATCTTTTCCAGCACGTAGGCCAGGAAGGGCAGGGGGGCGTTGTCCCCGGCGCGCAGGCGCACCTTGGACATCTCAAGGTACCAGTCGCAGTACTCGCTCCACATGAAGTCGTACAGCTCGCGCTGCGCCTCGCCGAACTGGAACTCCGCCATGCACTTCTCGACCTGCAGGGTCACGCGGTTCAGGCGGCTCATGATCCAGCGGTCTTCCAGGTGCGACGGCGTGGGAGGCCACTGCCAGTTGTCCGGCGAGCCGCCCTTCTCCAGGTTGGTCATGACGTAGCGCGATGCGTTCCAGAGCTTGTTAGCGAAGTTGCGGCTGGACTCGATCTTCGACTCGTTGAGGCGCATGTTGTTGCCCGGCGAGTTGCCCGTCGTGAGCGCGAACCGCAGGGCGTCCGCGCCGTAAAGGTCGATGATCTCCAGCGGGTCGTGGGCGTTGCCCTTTGACTTGCTCATCTTCGCGCCTTCGGGGTCCAGCACCAGGCCGTGCAGGTAGATCGTCCGGAACGGGATGTCGCCGGCGTTCTCGATGCCCATCATCATCATTCGGGCGACCCAGAAAAAGAGGATGTCCCATCCCGTCTCCATGACCGTGGATGGGTAGAAGTACTTCAGGTCGTCTGTCTTCTCCGGCCAGCCAAGCGTCGAGTGCGGCCACAGGGCGGAGCTGAACCAGGTGTCCAGCACGTCCGGGTCGCGCTCGATCTGGCTGGAGCCGCATTTGGAGCACATCGTGGGGTCGGTTACGGACACCGTCTCCCCGCCGCACTTCGCGCAGTACCAGACGGGAATGCGGTGGCCCCACCAGAGCTGGCGGCTGACGCACCAGTCCTGGATATTATCCATCCAGTTGAAGTAGACCTTCGAGAAGCGGTCGGGGACGATAGTCACGCGACCGTCGCGCACAGCCTCGATGGCCGGCTTCGCGAGCGGCTTCATCCTCATGTACCACTGCTTGCTGATCAGCGGCTCCAGGACATCGCCCGATCTGCCGCAATGGCCGACGGCGTGCCTGTGCGGCTCGATCTTGACCAGCAGCTCCTCGCGCTCCAGCTGCTCGACGATCTCCTTGCGAGTGACGAAGCGGTCCTTGCCCCTGTACGGGCCGGCGTTCTCGTTCATCGTCCCGTCGAGGTTCATGACATTGACGATGGGCAGCTTGTGGCGCTCGCCTATCAGGAAGTCGTTGGGGTCGTGCGCGGGTGTGACCTTGAGGCCGCCGGTGCCGAACGCCATGTCCACGGCCTCATCCGCGATGACCGGAATGAGACGGCCAAGGACGGGCAGGACGGCATTCTTACCGATGAACTTCGTGAACCGCTCGTCGTTGGGGTTCACCGCAACGGCGGTATCTCCCAGCAGCGTCTCTGGGCGGGTCGTTGCGACGATTATCTCGCCGCTGCCGTCCTCCATCTTGTAACGGATCTGGTAGAGCTTGCCGTCTTCTTCCTTGTGTTCTACCTCAAGGTCGGACAGGGCGGTCATGCACTTGGGGCACCAGTTGACGATGCGCTCGCCGCGGTAGATGAGCCCCTTGTTGTAGAGGTTGACGAACGTGGTGCGGACCGCCTTGCTCGGCCCTTCGTCCAGGGTGAAGGCCGCGCGGCTCCAGTCGCAGGAGGCGGCGAGGCGCTTCGTCTGCTCGTAGATGCGGCCGCCGTACTGGTCCACCCACTCCCAGACCCGTTTGACGAACTTCTCGCGGCCAAGGTCGTGGCGGGTAAGGCCGTCCTTCTTGATCTCCCGCTCCACGACCACCTGCGTCGCGATGCCCGCGTGGTCTGTCCCCGGGAGGTAGAGAGTGGGGTCGCCCTTCATGCGGTGCCAGCGCGTCATGAGGTCTTCGAGCGCGATTGTGAGGGCGTGGCCCATGTGGAGCTGGCCTGTGACGTTCGGAGGCGGCATGATGATTACGAAGGGCTTCTTCGACCAGTCGATCTTCGGCGTGAAGTGGCCGCTCTCCATCCAGAGCTTGTAGATGCGCTGCTCCGCCGAAGCGAAGTCGTATGCCTTGGGTATCTCTCGCCGCTGCGTGGGCTGTGTCATGGGTGTCGTTCCTTGGTCCTCTACAGGTTTCAAAAACCAGACAATTCTAAACAAGTATGCGCCGTGCGTCGATGATGCGCCGCCATAAAACGACTGAGGCCCGAATATCAGGTGTATTCGGGCCTCAGTGCCAACGCGAGCCGTCCGGCTCAGTTGGTCCTAAAGCCAGCGTTTGCGTACTACGACTGCAATGTTGTGTCGCATGTTTGGCCAATCCAGATACATTGATAAGGGGATTCTAGTGGAGCTATGCCGCCGCCGTCAAACACTGAACTGTCAATACATCCCGAAATGCACTCTCAAGGACTGTTCAACGTCCGGCATGAAGTCTCCCGGCAGTACGCCGATGAAGCGGACCAGTCGGGCCTTGTCGATGGTGCGCACCATATTAGCCTTTACTCTGCTTACGGTTTCGAGCCCGGCGACTCCCTCGGGCAGGATGACCTCGTAGTGGTACCGCCGTTTGGGAGGACTTGAAGTGATCGGAAGGACATTGATGGTGTCTGAGAATTCGTTATTCTGATCATTGGACATGACCAGCACGGGCCTGGTCTTCCCGATTTTGCTGCCCACTACCGGATCAGGGCGGCCCCACCACACATCACCGCGCCTTGGGAACGAGACTTGCTTGGCGGCGTGCACGCGGAACTCCTATGGTCTGATTTTAGTCCGGCCAGTTTTCAAGGGTTGCGAACTCCCACTCGGCGTTTATTTCCTTAGCGCCGCCGCTTCGCCACCTTCCCCACCTGCCGCATCAGCAGAAACCAGGCTATGATGCCGCCCCAGAAGGCCATTCGAACCATTTTTTGATTCTCTTCCACGGAGACGAACCGCGTGGATTCCGGCGTGATCTCGATGTACCCTACGGGCACGACACTCACCATTGCGCCGCCACCACCACCACTGCCCGACGCGACGGCCGCGAGGCCGCTGACGCGCTCCGCCGCGGGCATGCGCATGTCCGGCGCTTCCCCGGACCCGCCGCCGGCGCCGTAGGTGTACTTGAGCCGGGCCACCGGTATCACGGTCTTGCCGCCCTGGGTCACCGGCTCTCCAAAGATCGCCCGCGCCGACGAGCTTGTCTCGATGCGGTCCGACACTTGCCGAAGCATATCCTGTACTGCGACCATGTTGTCCTCCTGCCGTAGCCTGCCTGCCACACCATCAATGATTCGCCATATCTTTACCATACGACTGTGGCGTGTATTAGGCAAGCCGATTTGCCGGCGGGCAACCAGGCGGGAGCGGCCTACTTGAGGAGTGCTGCGACGCGGTCCAGGATGCGAAGTCCCACCTCGTATTTGCTCATCAGCTCAAGATGCTCAGCGCCGCCATCGCGGTCAATGATCGTTACGCGGTTGTCGTCCACGGCAAATCCGGCGTCGTGGGCGGTAATATCGTTGGCGACGATGAAGTGGAGTCCCTTGGAGGCGATCTTTTCCCTTGCGTGTTCTTCGAGGTCCTCCGTCTCGGCCGCGAACCCCACCTTGATGAGGCGCGACCCTTCAAGGCCGGCAATCACATCCGGGTTTTTGACCAGGTCTATCGACCACGTGGCCGCCGCGCCCTTCTTGACCTTCTGCGCTGCTTTGGTCGCGGGCCGCCAGTCCGAGACCGCCGCCGCCATGATTATCGCGTCCGCGTCCTTGCACTCGGCCGTAAGGGCGGCCTGCATCTCCCGGACGTTCTGCACTCGGGCCACCCGTATTCCGGTGGGGTCCGGCAGGGCGGTCGGCGCTGCTACCAGCACCGCATTCGCGCCGCGGTCGCGTGCAGCGTCGGCGATTGCGTATCCCATCTTTCCGGAGGAGCGGTTGGTGATGTACCGGACGGGGTCGATGGCCTCCTGCGTGCCGCCGGCGCTTACGACCACCTTGCGCCCGGCGAGGTCGCCTTTGCGGCCGAGAGCGAGGCGTATCCAGCCGGTGATCTCGGACGTCTCCACCAGACGGCCCGCGCCTGTCATGCCGGACGCGAGGTGGCCGGACGCAGGGCCAGCAAAGGTGAACCCGCGCGCCTTCAGCCGCTCGATATTATCCTGTGTGGCTGCGTTGGCGTACATGTTGCCGTCCATTGCCGGGCACAGCAGGACGGGCGCGGTGGTGGCGAGCACGGTGGCGGCAAGGGCATCGTCAGCAAACCCGTGGGCGAGCTTTGCGATCGTGTTTGCCGTGGCAGGCGCCACGACGATGATATCCGCGCGTCGCGCCATTTCGATGTGCTCAACGGTGCCGGTCTGGGGGTTGAACAGATCGGTCACTACCGGCCGGTGCGTGATACTGTGGAACGTGAGCGGCGTAACGAAGCGGGTCGCGGACTCGGTCATAATCACGTCCACCAGCGCGCCCGCCTGGACGAGCTTGCTGGCCAGGTCAGCAGCCTTGTAGCAGGCTATGCTGCCGGTGACACCGAGAACGATGGACTTGTTCTGTAGCGGGTGAGTCAATGTGCGGTCCCTTCCTTTCCGGTAAAGGCCGATGGAGAATTACGAATTACAAATTACGAATTGAGCAGACGGAGCTACTCCTACGAATTGAGTTCGTGGATGATGCGCAGCCCGGCGAGGGTCAGGTCGATATTCACATCGTGGAACACGCCGGATTCCCTGGCGAGCAGGGCGGAGAGGCCGCCGGTGGCGATGACCTTGCAGCCGCCTCCGAGCTCCTTGTCGAACCTGGCAACCATCCCCTTGATCAGCTCGGCAGTGCCAAGCACCAGGCCGGACTGGATGGCGTGAACGGTGTTCTTGCCGATTGCGGCCGGCGGGCGCTCCAGCTCCACGCGCCGGAGCTGGGACGTCCGGTGGAAGAGCGTCTCGGCGGACATCGCAAGGCCCGGCGCGATCGCGCCGCCCAGGTATTCCGCCTGCTTTGTGATGGCGTTGAAGACGGTGGTTGTGCCGCAGTCCACAACGATGCACGGGCCGCCGTACAGCCTGATGGCCGCCGCGGCGTCCGCGATCCTGTCGGCGCCCACGTCCCGCGGAGTGTCGTACAGCACCTTGATGCCCGTCTTGACGCCGGCGGACACAATCAGGGGCTCAACCTTGAAATAGGTGCGGCACATCTCTACGAATCGCGAAGTCAGCGGAGGCACAACGCTGCACAGCGCGGCGGCGCCGATGCCCTGAGGGTCGATGCCCTTCAACGGCAGCAGCGACATCAGCGTCACGCCGTACTCGTCGGGCATGCGGTCGTGGTCGGTGGAGACCCGCCACGTCGCCTTCGGCGCGTATGGGTAAGCGCCGGAGGCGTCCCTCTCAAAGACGCCTATGGTGACGTTAGTATTGCCGATGTCGATCGTCAGGAGCATTTTCCTGGGACTCCGGCGCGGCCTGTTGTGAGCGGCATCGCGTCCGCGTTGAATTATATCACCAGCTACGGCGGGCAAAAGAACAGGGCCCTCACACGGTGAGGACCCTATCGTATTTGCGGTTTCAGACCGGCTAGATGAAGCCTCGGATCTTCGCGACGTGGGCCACTCGGCCGACGCCTATCATGAACGCCGCCTCCCGGAAGGGGATTCCCTCCCTCTCCGCCACTTCCCATACGCCCCTGTAGGCGCGGGTCAAGATCTTGCGGAACTCGTCGTTGACCTCCTGCTCCTCCCACTTGTGCTGGTAGAGGTTCTGGGTCCATTCGAAGTATGAGACTACAACGCCGCCGGCATTGACCAGGATGTCCGGCAGGATCTTCACGCCCATCTCGTTCAGCGCGCGATCCGCCTCGGGGGTGACCGGGTGGTTGGCAGCCTCCACCACGTCCTTCGCCTTGATCCGGTCCGAATTGCCCTCGTGGATAACGCCGTTGATGGCTGCCGGAATGAGGTAGTCGCAGCTGACCTCGAGAATTCGTTCGTTGTCTATCGGATCGGCGCCCCTGAAGCCGGCGACTGAGCCGGTCTCCTTCTGGTAGATGATCAGTTTCTCAATTTCTATCCCGCTGTTGCGTATCACGCCGCCTTTGACGTCGCTCACCGCCACCACCTTGCAACCGATCTCGTCCAGCAACTTCGCGATCCACATGGCGACCTGGCCGAAGCCCTGCACAACGACGCGGGCGCCCTCAATAGGGATCTTGAGGTCCTTCGCGGCCTCGACCATCACGTACACTGCACCGCGGCCCGGAGCGGCGTCGCGTCCCACGGAGCCGCCAAGCTCCACCGGCTTTCCGGTGACGATGCCGGGCGTGTAGCCGTGAATCAGGCCGTAGGCGTCCATCATCCAGGCCATCGTCTGGGCGTTCGTTCCCAGGTCCGGCGCGGGTATGTCCCGCTGTACGCCGAGGAAATGCTCGATGTTGGCCACGTACCGGCGGGTCATGCGGTTAAGTTCGCCCTGGCTCATAGTGCGAGGGTCGCACTGGATACCTCCCTTCGCACCGCCGAAGGGGATGTCGACCACTGCGTTCTTCCACGTCATGAGCGACGCGAGAGCGCGCACCTCGTCCAGGTCCGCCGTGGGGTGGTAGCGCGTTCCGCCTTTATACGGCCCGCGGGCGCCGTTGTGTTGTACCCGGTACCCAGTGTAGACCTCGATCCTGCCGTCATCCATTCGGACCGGCACAGAGACCTTTAACTCCCGCCATGGCTGCCGCGGGAGCTCTCTCAGGCCGTCTTCCATTCCCAATCTCTCTGCAGCCTTGTCGAAGAAGACGTTGACCTCCTCGAAGGCGCTGTGTGTCAGTGTGGTCCTGGGGGCTGAAGTCGGCGTCAACAGCGTCATGCACTACCTCCACAAATTCGAATGTTGGCCGGGCGGGTTTCGTGGGAAAGTGTCCTGGGGTGCGGGCGGTGGCGGTGGTGGTGACGGGTCCCGTACGAATGTTTGGAGCATCCATTCGGGTCCCTGTAGTTCCATTATACATGCGGGTCTATAGCTACCGGCCCCCGCTTTTCGGATGGGTACAAAGGGCTATGTGGACGAGGTTGACACCGCACATCGGCAGTACAAAAATACGGATAAGCAGACTGAAGGGGAGGCCAATGGCAAACACTTTACCGACAGCGGTCCTGGGACGAACTGGCGTGAAGGTTACGCGGCTGGGCTACGGTGCGATGGAGCTTCGAGGCGATATGTCGCGCGGCAGGACCGTGACTGAAGAGCGCGCGGAGAAGGTGCTGAATACCCTGCTGGACGAGGGCGTCAACTTCATTGACACTGCGGACTGTTATGGCAGGAGCGAAGAGTTCATTGGCAGATTCCTGTCCCGCAGGAGGTCTGAGTTCACGCTTGCTACCAAGTGCGGCTGCACGCCGGAAGGTCCCAAGCTCTGGACCAGGGACAACCTGTTTGTGGGCCTGCATAGGAGCCTGAAGCGTCTGAACGCTGACCACATCGACGTCATGCAGCTACACGGCGCCAATCCCCAGCAATGCGAAGAGGGCGGGCTGGTGGACGCTCTCAACGAGATGAAGGCGCAGGGGAAGGTCCGCTGGATCGGCGCGTCAACTACAACCCCGAACATAGAAGTCTTTGCAGGGTGGGGCGTTTTCGACGAGTTCCAAATTCCCTATTCGGCCTTTTACAGGGCCACCGAAGGGACTATTTCCGTGGCCGCGAAGGCGGGGATGGGAACGGTGATCCGCGGGGGAGTCGCAAAGGGAGCGCCCGGCGCGGGACTTGGAAAAGAGGATGCGTGGAAGCTCTTCAGCGACGCCGGGCTGGGCGAGCTGGAAGCCCCGGGAGAGACGCCCACCGCTTTCATGCTCCGGTTCACGATGTCTCACCCGGACGTGAATACGATCATCGTGGGGACGCAGAACCCGGACCATCTTCGCGAGAATGTGCGCACGGCGAAAAAGGGGCCGCTGGAGCCCAGCGTCTACGTGGAGGCGAAGCGAAGGCTGGACGCTGTGAAGAAGGACGTGCAATAGCTCGGCCGGTCAGGCTGACAGCGCCTCGACGTAGCCCGCCAGGTACTCACGGACGAGGACGCGCGCCCTGTGAAGTCGTGACTTGAGCGCCGCGACGGAAATGCCCAGGATTTCAGCCGCCTCGGTGTTCGAAAGACTCTCAACGTCGCGCAGCACAAGCGCGGCGCGGAGGTCGGGGTCTAGGCTTTCTATCGCTTCCTGGATGTGGGTCCGTAGCTCCGAATTGATACCCTCTTTATCCGGCGCGCGCGTCCAGTCGGGCAGGTCCACGTCGTCGAGGCTTGTGTGCGGAGTGGCCCGGGCCGCCTTCGTCTTGCGGAGCTTCATGAGCGCGGCGTTCATCGTGATCCGGTAGACCCAGGTGGTGACTCGTGACTGGCCGCGGAAGCTGTCAAACGCCCTGAACGCAGAAAGCAGGGCCTCCTGGGCAACGTCCTCGGAGTCCTCGGGGTTGCCCATGATACGGAAGGCGACGTTGTAGACAAAATCGGAGTGCCTGGCAACCAGCGTGTCGAAATCCAGCGCCTCGGCTTCCGTGCCGCCCTTTTCCGCATCCAATGTCATGGCGAGAATCCCTTCGATGCGCGTGGTGGAATCCTCCGCGCTGGTCGTGCATCCAATTGTAATAGACGAAGCACGATTGTCCAATACCGGGGAATTAGCCCGCGCGGATGATTGACCGCCGCCCGGCGTTGGACTAGATTATTGTTTGCCACCTGATTCGAGGATCCGCGGAGGCTGCAGGCGCTATGGTAACCCGCACTGGGAAAATGCGAGAGCACAAAGATAACTGTACCGAGGTGCACGACCTCTCTTCCGACCTCATCGACGGAGACCTCGACCCCAACACCACCGGCCGCCTTTCCAGTCACCTGGACGTTTGCCCCCCATGTACAGCCTTCTTCAACACTCTCAGACACACCGTCCGCCTCATAGGAGCTTCCCGCTCCCAAAGGAAGATGCCGCCCTCAGCCCTGGCGCGGTTGCGGGTCCGGCTTGCGCAGGCCAGAGGCCCGCAGTAACTCGAAAAAAGTTAAGGCCCCCGGTACGCCGGGGGCCTTCCTGTTTCTATTGCAGTGTCAGGTAGCCTCAGCCGGCCGCAGCGACGTACTTGGAAGGACACTTGACGATTACATTCGTGCTATTGAACACACCGCCCGGTGTGTATGTCCCTTCCAGGATGATCTCGGCATGCTCGTTGAAGAACAGGTCAGGCACTACGCCGTTGTGGCGGGCGGACAGCAGTCGCTCGCCATTCTCGTTTCGAAGCGTGAAACTGGCGACCGTGGAGCCGTCATCCCGGGAGAACGTCTCGGGGACCAGCTTCCCGGCCACTTTCACCGTTTTTCCGGACTCCACATTGGTGAGCGCCATCAGCTCGTCAACCGTGTAGTAATAGACCGTGGCGCTCTGGAAGGTCATGAAGCCGAAGTAGACCATAGCCGACGCAATGGCAGCAATGCTGACGAAGATCTTTATGCGCCGGGCATTGTTCGATGGTGCCGTTACTTCGGCGAACTGTTGTGGGACTGAGGGTTCTGCCTGCGACATTTCACTGTCCTTCTGAGCTATGACCGGTACTACTTCTGGACCTTATTCTTATCTTGCAGCGCCGCCCGCAGGGCAGTCAATTCTTTTTCCATATCGCGCTGCTTTCTGGACATCAAAAAGATATAAACGAAGAACGCCGCCCAGGTGGTGGCATACACCGCGAACAGGTACGGCAGGTTCGCCTCGGGGGTTGAGCCGCCGGATTCCTGCGGCAATGCGCTGGAGGCCACGCCGGACGCGCCGCCCTGGTATGCGTTTGCCGCGCCGGCGTACGCGATCGTTGCCAATGCGCACAGGGCCACGGCCGCGGCGACCGCGAGAGCCATTCGATACTTCCTAGGAGATGTGCTGGTAAAGGTCATCGATTCCGGCTTCCGTGCGCTTGAGCGCGTAGCGTTCGATCAACATGTACACGTACAGGACCGTGAAGGCCAGGAACCCCACTAGCAGCGCCGTGCGCATTGTCGGGTCCATGGCGCCCGAGTCTGCGGCAGGGCCGACTACCAGCTCCGGGTGGGCTGTCCGCCATAACTCCGCCGCGAAGTAAATGATCGGCGCGTCAAGCGCGCCGATCAGCGCCAGGACCGCGCCGTACCGGGCCCCCTGGGAGCCCTTGGGCCCGTATGCCCGGAGCATGAGGTAGCTGGCATAGATGAACCACATCACCAGGGTCAGGGTGAGCTTGGCGTCCCACGTCCACCATACGCCCCAGACCGGTTTTGCCCAGATTGCGCCGACAATGATTGTCAGGGACGCAAGGATGATGCCGATCTCGGCTGAGGCATACGCGAAGCTGTCCCACTTCGCACTCCTGGTGATCAGGTGTGCGCCGCTGGCCACCGCCACGACCACAATCGAGACCATGGACAAAATGGCGACGGGGGCGTGGAAGTAGAGGATGCGTTGGGATACGCCAAGGTTGGCGTCTGTGGGCACAACGAAAAACACGAGATACAGCAGCACCGCCATACAGACCGCGGAGGCGATGAACAAGCCGTCCCTGACCGGGCTAAAGCGCCCCCGGGGGACTGCGTCGATGGTGGTCGCTGGGCTGCTTTGAGACATGTGTGCAATTTATCACAAAGCCCCCCGCTTTTCCAGCGTTGTTTCGGCCAGCTCCTCGGAAATTGGTAAATATACCCACTTGCATGAGGAGTGCAGAGTGTAAAGTGGTATTTGTAAGATTTAACTACGCTATTAGCGCCCCAGGTTGGGGCGTATCAGGCTGATATGACGTTTGTTCACTATGTCAGCATTATAGCGGGCATAGAGTTTTCGGTATGAAAATCTTATTATGAATAGAACGGGATGTGGCGTAGAGCCGCTCCGAGACAGCCCATTGGATACCCCGGCGTATGGAACGAAAACAGTTTGAGAGGCTCGTGCACCAGGCCCTGAGCAATCTGCCGGAGAAGTTCGCCGCCTACCTGGACAATGTTGACATAGTCGTTGAGGACTGGCCCACGAAGGAGATGCTGGCTGGGAGGACAGTCGACAACGGCGATTTCCTGCTGGGGTTGTACGAAGGCGTACCCCTGACGGAGCGCCGAGACTATGGAATGGTGCTGCCGGACAAAATAACCATCTTCCAGAAGTCGATCGAGTCAATTTGCGACGGCCCCAAGGAGATAGTGGAAGAGGTCCGGCTTACGGTAGTGCACGAGGTGGCACATCACTTCGGCATAAGCGACAGGCGCCTGGAAGAGCTCGGGGTAAAGTAGGGCAGTGTAGCCACTGGCGGACGGGAAACACTTTAACAGCACTTTTCGGTAGGGGCCCCGATGGAATCGGGGCCCTCGTTGTTGACATCGCAGGTGCCAGATCACCTTCAACTTCCAGGGCCGAACAGGTCCTCCACGTCTTTGGCGCTTTTCTCCTGTGCCTCCGCGCCGTCGCGATGGCCGATGGACTTGTAGAACTCGGGGGTGCCATATTCGCGGGTCTGGACCACAACGGGCATCGGCAGGGCGTGGCCGAATGCAAGGGCCTGCTGCCTGGACTCCAGCCGGGAGAGCACCGCGCGCAGCTTGCTGCTGCCGGAGACGCCCGCCAGGACCGCGGTGACGTCCTTCTCACTGTCGAGCAGGCATACGATCTTCGTGCCAAGCTGGCTCATCACCTCGTCATCGATACCGCTTGGGCGCTGGTCCACCACGAGCAGAGTGACATTGTACTTCCGCAACTCCCGCGCGATTGTGCCGAAAATCGTCTGGCCTGCAAGCTCTTTGGTAAGGAATTTGTGCGCCTCCTCGATTGAGATGACCAGTGGGCGCGGCTCCTTGGCCTTGTCGCCAGCCGCGGCCTCCTTGCGCTCCATGTATCGCTTGTAGATCCGGCGCGTAAGGAGGTTGGCCACCAGAATGTAGGCTGCCAGGTCGTTGCCGTAGCGCCCGAACTCAAGCACCACGTGCATGCCGCGGTCCAGGTACCGGATGATTTCGTTGACCGAGTCGTGGCCCGCCTGGTCATCCATGAAGCCGAAGCGCTCGAAGCGGGAGAGGCGGTTGTGCAGCGCGCCCAGCGAGTTGGCATTCACATCTATGGCATCTGCAAGCTCTTTTATAGAGTCTCGTCCGCCATGAGCAAGAAACGACTTGAGCCACTTGCCCTTCCCGAAATGCCGCTGCAGGTTGTAGGCCGCATCAGCAGCGATGGACGAGAGGTCCATAACTTCCCTCAGCAAGGTGATGTCCTCCGGCTCAACCTCGTCGTAGCCAATGCGGACCACGTAATCCGGCAACAAAGACCGCCGCCTGGAGCTGTCAACATCCAGGGTGAAGACGGCAACCTTAGAGCCAAAAAGCTGCTTGAGCCCCTTCACAGAGCTACTCTTTTCACTGGTTCCCTGCCACCCGTACTCGCTGTGCATGTCGAACACAAGGTTGACTGCCTTGCTGCGCTGCAGAATGCCGATGAGCAGCAACCTGGTGAGAAACGTTTTGCCCGTGCCGCTCTTGCCGAAGACGCCGTTGCTGCGCTTCGCGAGCTCCTCTACGTTGAGGCAGAGCTTCGTCTCCATGTCCAGCGGCGAGCCGATCCAGAAGTGGCGCTCGTCCTCCTTGCCGAATACGAGCTCAATGTCGGCGTCGCTCGCCGGTGAGACACTCGAAAAATGTGCCGGCACCGTCTTTGCCGGCAGCGGCCCGTCGTTCGCCAGCGACCGGCTGTCCCCACCGATGGACAGGGTCGGCTCCACCTTGATAGCGCCGTAGGCTGTGGTGCCCGCGATGACGCGGGCGATGAAGCTGTTTGAAACGTCCGGCGGCGTGGACTGCATTCCGAGGTCTGTCGTGCCCAGCAGCACGTCCGTTATCTGGCCGAAGAAGCGCCGTCGCTCCCCCTCGATTGCAACCAGGGTGCCGACCTTTATATCCTCCACGGATGTGTCGTCGTCCAGCCTCACATCGACTCCATCTGTCAATGAGCCGGCCACTACGATGCCGAGCCGTTTGCGGCCCAGCGCGTCGAAGGCGGCATTGCCGTTCGTTGTCATGATGAGAGCCTCTTCAGGATGCCGTTGAGCCGCTGCCACTGGCCGTTGAGCTGCCGTGAAAGCTCTTTGCCGGCCGTTACCAGGAAGGCGTCCGGGTCGGGATGGGCCTCGCTCGCAAGGCGGAGGAAGGAGGCTACCATGTCGTCCGGGTGCCCCACCGGCGCGGAGAGCATGGCCGGGAGGAAGTCCATCGACGCCGTGAACTCCGCAAGCTCTTCCATGGAGCACTGGAGGACGAATGAATGGATGCGTGGCGGCAGCGGAGGGAGGTAACGCCGCACGCGGCCACCCGCCTTGTAGCCGGCGCTCACGGCGGTGAACTCCGTGGTAAGCAGGCGGCTGATCTGCGGGTTGCGACGGTACACCGCCTCCTCGCTCTCGTCGTTCCCGCCCATCGCGATTGGCTTGCGCCCGGGGTCTATGCTCTGGGTGCGCACATCCGCGACGACACCGTAGACGATAGTGCCGTTGCCGCACTTGACGAGCGTGCCAAGGGCGGGCGCCTCGTAGAGCCTGTGACAGGAGGCGACGAATTGGGCGGTGGAAGACTGGACCACTTCGCCGAGCCGGGCGGGTGTTTTCACAGTCTGTTCAGCGGTCATGCTTCGCGGCCTCCAGGAATTCCTTCACCTTGATCGGGCGGCCTGTGCGGCTGCTTTCAATGCCGGCGAAGCACATCGCAAGGGAGTGCAGGTTGTCTTCCACACGGGTCTCCATCGGATCTCCCCCATCCAGCCACCGGACGAATTTTTCAATTAGCCACGTGTGCTTCCACTTCAGCTGCTGGAGAAGCGGGAGGCCCTCTGGGGCCAGACCTCCTCCGTACCGGTAGCGCGTGAGGTCTCTCCTGTCGAGGACGAGCGTGGCCTTCTCGCACTCCGCGCGGATGTACTCCCGGTTCCAGTTATTCAGCGCAACTGCGTTCGTGTTCACACCTTCGTAGGTGGCCCTTACGCCGTTTTCGAAGGTCATCATCACCAGGGACTGGGAGTCCCCCGCGAACTCGCCCCACGGCGGGTTCCGAGTCTGGGCGTATATCGTATCGCATCTTGCGCCGGCAAGGTCGGCCAGGATGTCCAGATGGTGAACGGCGGCGTCCACCATCTGCGGGTCCGGGATATCGTGCCGGAAGCCGCCCCAACTCCCGTACCGGCGGAAGTCCCCGATGTATCGCCACACCAGGTAGTCAAGGCGCCCATAGTCGCCGGAGCAGAGCTGCTGGCGGAGCGTCGTCTTATCCTGGTCGCACCGGTGGTTCATCGTGATGCCCATCTTCTTGCCGGAGCGCCGGACCTTGTCAACAACGCGGATGGAGGCCACGAGTGTGTCGGCTATCGGCTTCTCGGAGAGGATGTGCATATCATGGGCTAGCGCCGCGTCTATCACGCGCTCGTGAACGGACGGCGGCACCACCACGGTGCAGAAGTCAGCGGCGTTTTCATCCAGTGCGCGCTCGAGGTCTGTGTAACACTTCTCGGCGGCCAGGCCCAGGTGTTGCCGGGCGTTTTCAAGCGAGGCAGGGTTGATGTCCACGGCGGCGACAACCTCTATCAGGCCATCCTTGATGTTCGGAGGCAGGAAACCGCGGCACCATGAGAGGCCCATGCCCCCGGTCCCTACCTGCACCATCCTGTAGGCCATTAGCGATGCCTCAACTTATCTTCTCCAGCGGGTCGGCTGCCTTGATTAACTTCGGTAGGCTGTTCACTCTGGGCCTGGCCCAGGGTGCGGCGTTTAGTATCACGTGCAGTACCTGCTCGTTGTGGTAGATCGGATAGGACTCGTCGCCTGGGCTGAAGTAGAAGACGCGGCCATGCCCGCGCTCCCATGTGCAGCCGCTCCGGAACACGTCGCCGCCCTGGAACCACGAGATGAATATGATCTTTTCCGGTGCAGGGATGTCAAAACGCTCGCCGTACATCTCGCTCGCCGGCAGCTCAATGTAGTCCCCAATGCCATCCGCTATTGGGTGCCCGGGCTCTATCGTCCACAGGCGCTCGCGCTCGGCCGCCTTGCGCCAGCGCAGCAGGCCGGTTGTGCCCATGAGCCTTCTGAAAATCTTTGACATGTGGCTGGAGTGAAGGGCGATCAGGCCCATGCCGGAAAGCACCCGCTTGTGCACGCGATCAACGACGTGGTCCTGCACGGCCTCGTGGAAGTTGTGGCCCCACCAAGTCAGCACATCTGTTGAGTCCAGGACATCCTGCGAAAGGCCATGCTCCGGATCATCGAGGGTGGCTATCCTCACCCGGCAGCCGTTGCTCTCGAGGTAGCGAGCGATCGGCGCGTGCATGCCGTCTGGATAGATCTGCTTGATCGGGCCGTCCTTACGCTCATGACGGTACTCGTTCCAGACGGTCACTCTCAGCGGGCTGTCCATTCCAACCTCCATTGCCCTAAGTCCAGCGCAGCCTCTTGGACCGGTTCTTCTCGGATGTGAACACCGGCATGCCCTGTCTGTAGAGCTCGCGCTCGATAAGCTCCCTGAAGAGCGTTCGGTCTGCGCCGTTCACCACCGCCTGCTCGTGCGCCTCCATCAGCGCCACGGGATACCCGATGCCGCGATTGCACTGGTCCAGGACGAGAGAATGGACCAGGCCTACCAGCGCCGGGTCGCAGGCAACCCAGGACGGCACCTCCACTCTACCGATCTCCTCTCCCGCGTTCAGGTAGAAGAAGCTCAGGCCTGTGCCCCTGTAGTGGCGGTCGATGATCTGGCTGGACATGTGGAAGATGGCCGTGCGCTCCCCGGGCGCCAGCATTTCGGCGAATAGGTCCCGGTCGGCGATGCCGCCCATGCAGCCTTCGCACGGCCCAGAGGCCCCCGGGCTGAGGTTGCACCTGTATTCGGAGTCACTTGAGGCGAATGGGCAAGACATGGCGCGAAGGGTTCGAACAACATCGGGGCTGCCCGGCATTGAGATATAGCTGGCCAAGGCCAGGTTGCGCCCGTCGGCCAGGTCTTTCATCTCCTCGACCGCCTTCGCGAACCCGTTGTCTATGAGCTCGCGCGGAACGAAGTCCGGTATGCTCTGCCCCACGACGCCGTGGACGAACAGCGTCCCGTCCACGAGGGCGAGCGCCGGCGTGTCGTCCGGCAGCGCGCGCGACGCCTGCACCAGGGCGGTCATCTCTTCTACGGCGCGCTTGGCAACGAGGATCGTGGAATCGATAGGGTGCTCGCGACCGGTTTCGATATCGCGGATGACAAGCTCTTCCCGCGTGGCGTACAGGCGGGCGCTGCTGGAAAGCGCTGCATCCGGTGAAGGCCCGTACGTGATATGGGCTATCCCGGTGTTGATCAGGAAACACCTGACCGGGAGGTGGCGGTCAATATCGATGCTGGAGCCGTCCGAGGCGATAACTGTGAACGCCTCCGGAGCGGGGGGCGCGGCGTACCGGGCGGATGGCGGCTCGGAGAAGACAGGCAGGTTGCGGAACAGGTCTGGGTTCCGCGAGAGCGCGTCCCGGTATGCCTCCATAGTGAATGACTTTGCGGATTCCACGGCGCTGTCGAAGCGCGCGGCCCGCTCCCGCTGCCTCGCCAGGAGCTCCGATGCCATGTCCGTGATCTGCCGCGCGGTGCTATGCAGGTCGAGCGACATGCTGGGCCTCTTCGCGTGCGCGGCCGTCCAGGGGCTCGGCCATGCCCAGCGCCTCGCCGAGGGAGGAGACCTCCATTGAGGCCGCCAGCACCGTGACATGCCTCGGCTGGATGTCCTTCGGCTCAAGGACGGGGATTTCCCTGTCCGTGGAAATTCCCATCTCCTTCATCCGGCGGGCGCTCACCAGGACTCGGTGCTCCAGGCCACCAACGCTGTCGTTGTACGCCTGCACCGCCTGGCCGAGCGACTTGCCCACCTTGTCGAGATTGGCGGTCCATATCGCAAGGCGCTCGTACAGCTCTTTGCCGATTGCGGAAACCCGCATTGCGTTCTCGGCCATCTGCTCCTGCTTCCAGCCGTAAGCTACAGCGTGGAGGAGAGCGATGAGAGTGCTGGGCGTGGCCGGCACCACCCTGCTGGCAAGCGCCTTGTCCAGGAGGGCGGGGTCGTGCTGGAGGGCCGCCGCGAGGAACGGCTCTCCCGGGAGAAATAGGACAACGAACTCCGGTGTGAAGTCGAGGGAAGACCAGTACGCTTTGGCTGAGAGCTCGTCGACCCGCGCGGCCACCTGGCGGGCGTGGCGGCGGAGAGCGTTGTCACGCATCTCGTCGGTGTCCGCTTCGATGGAGCGCAGGTACGCATCGAGAGACGTCTTTGCGTCAACAACCACTCTTCTCTTGTTCGGAAGGTGGACGACCATGTCTGGCCTGAGCTTCCCGGCCGGGCCGTCATTAGACTCCTGTTCCGTGAAGTCGCAATACTCCACCATGCCGGCCAACTCGGCGACGCGTTTGAGCGTCGCCTCGCCCCACCTGCCGCGCACGTTGGGCGTGCGAAGGGCTTGTGAAAGGGCGCGAGCCTCTCGGGAAAGGGCGTCCTGCCCGGTGGAGAGGCTCTTCACGAGGTCACGGATTGAGGAATAGGCGTCTTGCCTCTGACGCTCAAGCTCTATCGTTGCCGAGGCGAGAGGCTTCAGCATCTCTTCGATGGCGAGGCGGCGCTTATCGAGATCGTTCTGCGCGATGCCGTGGTGTTTTTCGAGGACGGTCCGGGAGACCTGGAGGAATGCCTCGTTGCTTTCGCGCAGCGCGTCGGTGGCCAGGGCCTTAAAGGTGTCTGCCATCTGTGCCCTGGACTCGGCGCCGGCAAGCCTCGACTGGCGCGCGAGCTCTTCGGCGGCCGCCAGCCTGCATTGCAGCGCTGCGCGCTGAGGGGTCTCTTGAATCCTGGAAATCAGCCAGCCGATGAGGCCGCCGATGAGCAGCCCAACCACCAGGCCCGCATCTAGTGACCCTGTGCTCAACCGGCAGTCCCTCCGCGGTCCCGCTCCAGGCGGGCGCCGACCGCCCAATTCTATTACGGGCGGAAATGCAGCACAAGTGTGCGTGTGGCGCGATTCTGGTGATAATTCTGCGGGCTGTCGAGGGGCGTGCTTGAGTGAGGTAGAAGGACGCAAGAGGCCGTGCGATCGTTGCCGGAGCAGGTGGCGGACAGGCCCTTCGAAACGCTGCGTGTCAGGGAGACATCAGCGCCGTCCACCAGTTGGAAGGGCAGGTAAGTCTTGCTGCCCGCCACCCGGTCTCACACTATCGGTCCGACTGGCTCCGGGACGTGTCCTGATCGTCCTCGGAACCAGCCTGGCGGTTCTGCTGGCCCTGCTGCTGGCCCTGCCGGTTCTGCTGGCCCTGCGAGCCACTCTGACCGCCCTGTCCGCCCTGGCTGAACGAGCCCCCGCGCGACCCCCGGTCATTCCGCCCTGGCCCTGGCTGGCGCCCTGCTGCCCCAGCCCCTGGTGACCCTGAGTGCCGCGGGAGCCCATGGATCCCTGGCCCTGAGAGCCGAAAGACCCTTCCGTGCCCTGGGTGCCGCCCATGGAACCCTGGCTGCCCTGGCCGGACATAGTCCCGGTCCCCATTCGCGCCCCTGCTGTCGTCTGCGCGCGGGTCAGGGCCTCGGTGATCTCGTTGGCGCTGTTGAACTTGTTGGACTGGAGCTGCTGCAAGGCCTGAATTACTGAATCGTCGGCGCCCTGCTGCTCCGCATGGGCGATCAAATCGTCCTTGGAGCAAGGGTAATCAACACCCTTCAGGTACTTCTGGATCTGGACCGGATTGATATTCGCCATCCTCCTCCTCCTAACATCGTTCAACATATTTTTGTCCTGGTGGACGCTTGCCGCGAGAGATACGGGCAAGTGAGCAGGGCGGTTTGACCGCCCCACCAGTCCAATATACACAGCACGGGGGTTCAGGGCTTCGCACATGGCGCGTAGCTCGTTGGGATGACGGGCGGCGTGAAGTCAATAGGTCATTTGTAAGGGGCGTGTTCGACTGGAGTCGGTCTGCGGAGGGTTATTCGAAGAATCGGCGGAAGACTTCGTTGCCGAGCGGTCTGCCTTGTCGTGTGAGCCGGACTGCGCCGCCGGCCACTTCCACCAGGCCGAGCCGGCGCAGGTCCTCGAAGGTGTCCGGGAACTCCTCCAGGGGACTCCTTCCGAAGCGGACCCTGAAATCTGCTTCGCTTATGCCAACGTCCAGCCGCAGCCCCATCATCAGGGTCTCAGCAATCTCCAGCCGCCGCTCGATCTTCTCCACGTTCTCTACAACCGCCACTTTCCCGATGGCCGTTGCGTCCGGACCGCCGGCAGAGGACGAGGGGGCCGCCGCTGATTCAAGCCGCTTCACATACTCGCGGGGCGGCTTGATGTTGTTGAAGCGGCATCCGGCGATGTAGGAATGGGCGCCCGGCCCGACGCCCAGATAGGGCTGGTTGCGCCAGTAGACCAGGTTGTGGCGGCTCTCGTAGCCCGGAAACGACCAGTTGGAAATCTCGTAGTGGCGGTACCCGCGCCCCTCCATCCGGTCCATCGCCATCAGGTACATATCGGCGGCGAGATCCGAGTCGGGCTCGGGCAGCAGGCCGGTCTTGACCTGGTGCTCCATCGGCGTGCCGCCCTCAAGCGTCAGGCAGTACATGGAGATATGCTTCGGCGCGATATCTATGGACTGCTCCAGCGTGCTCGCCCATTGCGCCAGGGTCTGGTACGGCAGGCCGAACATGAGATCAAAGCTGGCGTTGTCGAAACCGGCGTCCTTCGCCATGCGGTATGCCTTGAGAGCGCCGTCCACGGAGTGGCGCCTGCCGAGTAGCTTCAGCAGGCCGTCGTCCAGCGTCTGTACGCCCATGCTGAGCCGGTTGACGCCGGACTCCAGGTAGGTCTGCAGCTTGCGCTCGTTGAAATCGCCCGGGTTGCACTCGATTGTGACCTCGGCGTCGCTGCGGATAGGGAACGACCGGCGGACCGAGTCCATGACCGCCTTGATATCCTCCCCCGGGAGGTACGAGGGCGTTCCGCCGCCGAAGAAGACCGTCACGATCTCCGGCCCGCCGAGAAGCGCGCCCCAGACAGCTATCTCCTTTTGCAGCGCGGCCACGTATGCAGGCATGAGCGACTCTATCCTGGCGTAGGTGTTGAAGTCGCAGTACGGGCACTTCGTCTCGCAGAAGGGGATGTGTATGTACAGTGCGATTGGAGGGGTTGCGGGCATAGGAAAAGGATAACACTACGGAGCGATTGAAGGTGAATGACACCGAGTGTTAAACTCGGGCAAAGAGAGACGATGCGGAGGTAGGGACATGGTTAGAGCCCAGTCGAAGAAGCAAGCGCCAGTGATCCAGGACATGAAGATCGAGGACCTGGAGGCCCAGCTCCTGAAGCTGGACATGGGCTCTCGCGCAAGGCTGGCTGAGCGCCTGCTTGTCAGCCTGGACGAGCTGTCGGACGTCGAAATAGAGCAGTTGTGGGCGGCCGAGGCATTGAGGCGGGATATTGAAATGGACAAGAACCCCGACCTTGCCGTCCCTGCCGACGAGGTGTTCAGCCAGGCGCGGTCACGGCTGAAGAAATGAGCTTCACATTTCACAAGCTTGCCCGCGAGGAGTTTGACTTGGCAATCGAGCCCGTGAAGACCGAATCCGCATTCTTGCCGTCGCACACTCCCGCCGAGAGCCTTATTACTGGAGCGGTAGAAAATAGATCGAGTCTCTACACGTTGAACAGGAAGTTGATGATATCCCCGTCCTTCACGATGTACTCCTTGCCTTCCATCCGCAACACGCCGCGCTTCTTGGCCTCTACCAGGCTTCCGCACTCCACCAGGTCCTTGTAGGCCACTACCTCCGCCCGGATGAAGCCGCGCTCGATGTCTGAATGGATGCGTCCGGCCGCCTTCTGCGCGCTGATGCCTGCGGGTATCTCCCAGGCGCGGCACTCGTCCTCGCCGACGGTGAGGAAGTTGTTCAGGCCGATCACCTCGTAGGACAGCTTCACCATGCGGCCGAGGCCGGACTCTCCCACTCCCATCTCCTTGCGGAACACCTCCTCGTCCGCCGGGTCCATCTGCGCAAGCTCCATCTCCAGCTTGCCGAGCAGCACCGCGCCGCGGACTCCCTCGCCCTTGACGTGCTCCGCCAGTTTCTGTTCCATCTCGGCCACTTTGCCGGCCTGCTCCTCTCCGGCGTTCAGGACGACGATGACGGCCTTCTGGGTAAGGAACCGGAACCCTTCGATAGTCTTCTCCTCGTCCTTCGTCATTTCCTGGCCGCGGATGGGCTTGCCTGCCTCGAGGCCTTCCTTGAGGCGCTCGATAAGGACCTTCTCCTTGTTAAGCTGGTCGCGCTCAGCCTGCTTCGCGCTCTTGAAGCGGTCCGCCATGCGCAGGAGCCTGCGCTCGATCATCTCCAGGTCCGAGAAGGTTAGCTCGAACATCATCGTATCGATGTCCCGGAAAGGGTCGACGGTGTCGGCAACGTGCGTCACCGAGGGGTCCTCGAAGCCGCGGGTGACCACCATGAGCGCGTCCGTGCGCTGCAGGAAATTCAGGAACTCGCCGGAGATTCCCTTCGTCTTGCCGAACCCTTCGGGCGGCGCCGGGATGTCCACATAGCTGACCTCGGCGTGAACGGTCTTGCGCGGGTTGAACATCTTGACCATGACGTCCAGGCGCTCGTCGGGCACCTTTGCGACGCCGACGTTGGGCTTGGCCTGGGCGCTGCCGTAGGTGGCGACCTGCGCCTTGCCGCGCGTGACGGCGTTGAATACTGTGGTCTTGCCGCTTCTGGGGAGCCCGACGATTCCGATTTCCATTGATTCCCGCCTGAGAAAAAAAGTTGTCTAGATTGAGGTAAGAGGGTCGGCTGTGTGTTGCGTAAAGAGTCCCGGTGCGGCATGCCGCACCGGGACTCTTCAATGATGCCAACGGTCCGCCGGGTACTATTCTACGCGATATTTGCCCTCAATGACCGAATCGCCCCCCTGTCCGCGCGCTTTCCTGCCGCGGATATGGTCGAAGAGGACGTCCCGAGGCGTCATGAGCAGGAACGCCGCGAGCGCGCCCAGCGTCACCAGGATGTCATCCACTTGACCGATGCCGAGCAAGAAGTCCGGTATGGGGTCTATGGGCGAAATAAGGTACGCCAGCACCGCCGGCAGGATCAGCTTTACGCCCCCAGGCACGCGCTTGTCGAACAGCAGCCTGAACGCCAGGCGCGCCAGTCGCCACAGGCCGAATGTGCGAATCAACGTCCACAACACAGCGCCACCTCCCACAATTAATAAGTTATTATAGCCGTTACAAATCGCGCGGGTGAAACACTTGGTCCACCTCCTCTACGGTGAGGATTCCTACAGCATCGAAGCAGCCGTTCGCGACCTCAAGGAGAGCGTCGGCGCGCCTGACGTGCGCGACGTCAACATCACTGTGCTGGAGGGCCCGCAGGTCACCGTGGACATGCTGGCCGCCATGGCGAGCACGGTGCCTTTCCTGGCAGACAAGCGCCTCGTCATCGTTCAAGGTTTGCTGTCGCGCTTCGAGCGCAAGGGGGCCAAGGGCAAAGACGCAGCCGAGGCGGAGAATGCGCCGGATATTGGCCAGTGGAAGGCCCTGTCCGAGCTGCTGCCCAGACTCCCACCTACCACAGACGTGGTCTTCGTGGACGGGAAGCTGGCCGCGACCAACCCTCTACTCAAGGTTGTCCGACCACTCGCGACGGTGAAGACATTCTCCCCGCCGGGGCCGGCCGAGCTGCGCCAGTGGATCAAGACACGCGCCTGGGAGCTCAGGGCCGAGATCGAGCCTCGCGCCATCGAGACGCTCGCCGAATCGGTGGGGCCGGACCTCCGGGCGATGTCCACCGAGATGGACAAGCTTGCGCTCTACTGCGCGGACCGCCCCATCCGCCAGGAAGATGTGGAGGCGATGGTGGCCGGGGCCCACACGGGAAACATATTCAAAGCAGTGGACGGTATGTTTGAGGGCAGGGTAGACGAGGCGGTAAACAACGTTCATCACCTGCTCGAAGGCGGTCAGTCCGCACATCAAATTCTCAGCATGGTCGCGCGGCAGGTGCGCCTGCTCATCGTGGCCAAGGACATAAGGCCGCTAAACCTTTCGCAAGAAGAGCAGTCGCAGCGGCTCGGGGTCACTGGCTACCCGCTACGGAAGACGATGGAGCAGCAGGAGCGCTTCAGCGCCGAGCGCCTCGCGGAGATCCACCGCGCGCTGGTAGAGGCGGACCTGGCGATGAAGAGCACGGGAGTAGACGAGGAGCTCGTCCTGGACGTCCTGATCGCCGAGGTAGCCTCCCGCCCATCAGGCGGCGCTACTCCGCGCGGGCAGGGCGGGTATCCGGCCTACCGACGGTAGATGCGCCGTCGAACTCCTGCAATGCGTCCCTGTTTTTTGGCTACAACGCGCCTCTCATCTCGCATGCAGCGCCCACTGCTTGACCTGATGTTCGGCGTACTCGCGCAGCGCGTTCGTGAACTCCTCCCGACTCACTTCGTACGCGAACGTCGTTTTGGTTGGGTAATAGATGCCGCCTGTAATGTGGGAAGAGACCGCTAAGCGCCCCTCCCTTATTGAGCGCGATACTTCCCTTTCAAACACGCCCCGATAGTATTCGCTAAGTCCGTTGTAAGCCGTCAGCCCCTCCGGCGTGAGCAGAGTGTTCATTGGAGGGAGCTCCAGCAGCCACAGGTCAGCAAGCTGTTTCTGGATTCTTGAGGCCTGGCAGGCCACTCGGTCAGTTGTCATGGGAATCGGACCGGTGCCGTACCAGGTGCGCGTCAGCTCGTCGCGCATCTTCGGCCCCAGTAGCGCAAGTTTCGCGAGTGCGTCTGGGGAGAGCACCTGGTCGGGGTCCGGCCAGCGCGCAAAGAGGTGCTGTGGCCGCGCCGTGCGGATCGCCGGCGGCAGAAGCCACTCGTGCCATGTGCCCTGCATCTGTGGATTCCAGCACGTGAATGGCTGCTCGAACCCTTCCTGCCGCAGGCCCTGGGCGAAGAACGAGCGCGACTCTTCGGTCTCAAAACGTGCGACATCGTACTGCAGTGACTCCGTCTCACGGTCCTCCCACTTGCCGTCGGCCATTATCCTGCCCGCGATAGCCTGCCGGATGAAGTCCTCACCGTGGGGAACGCCCCTGATCCTTGTGAGCTGTTCTGCGGTGATGCCGACAGCCTCGTACGACGGCATGGCCGCCGGAGCGGCCAAAAGCGAGGCTTCCAACTCGGCGATGGTGTCTTCCATTTAAAGGTCTCGGGCGAGCTGGTCCTCCCATTGCAGGGTGAACGCCCTCTGGAGCTCCGGCGCCTGCGAGTCGAACTTCGCCATCGCCCTCGAGGAAAGGGCCTGGCCCATCGGCGGCAGATGTCCACCCTTATCGCCGCGCTCCCGCTGGATGGCGGTGACGAACACGCCCATTGAACCGACAGGGTCGAACTCGGAGTCGGGGTACACGTACTCGCTATAGTCGCGTGCATAAAGGTACCCGCCGAGCAGCGTTACGTACTGCTCCTCCCGGGTGAACGAGCGCAGCGTTGCCAGCGCCTCCGGCGAAAGCAGCGCCTCGGGCGGCTGAACCTGGTCCGGGAGCCGCCGCAGGTAGCCGAGCGTGAAGTCGAAACCGACCGCGACCCCCTCGGCGGACAGCGCGTCGCGGTACTCCTGCGGCAGTGCGTTGAACTTCGCCAGGTCCGCGCCGGTGAGCTGCGCGCCGAGGGGCACGGGTATCTGGCTCTGACCCGGCACGTGCGCGGTCGCTGTTGCCGTCGGCGCCGGCGTCGGCGTCGTTTGCGACGCAGGCGTGCGGTCACAGGCTACGGCTCCAGCCAACAGTAACAGTGAGACAGCGAGAATCGCTAAGTTGTCCTTGTACCCCCTCATTTCTAACTCCTTTCTTCTGGCCCGCCTTTCAATCGAGAAAGGCGGGCGCCTAACGGCGGCGCGAGTGGCGCCATGATTCAATTTTGGCAAGTCTGCATCACCACAGCATGCTTGTGGAGCTTCCCAGGGTGCGTATCTTGTCAACATTTCAACATTACGATACGCCGGTAGTGAGAGGCGCGCATCACAGTGCTCTGTGATTTTTCGCTCTCAATGAATCCCGGCGCTGGATATTGCATGAGACAAATTGATACACTTTAACTCAAGGTTTTTGGGCAACAGGGTTACGACCCGGGATTGAGCGCAAGTGGTACCCTTGGAGTAAGACCACCTTTCTTGCGTGACCCCTCCGGCTCCCAATTCACAACTTTCAACTGACTCACCCAAATTGCTCCGCACGAGGTGGAAATTGGTTCTCAGACCAGACGACTTCACAGAGCAGGCGCAGGAGATCATCGGCCAGTCACAGGAGATTGTCCGGCGCTACAAGCACACCCAGTGGGATGTTGAGCACATCCTCATGACGATCCTGGAAAAGGAAGAGGGCGTGCCTTTTGAGATTCTGAAGCAGATCGGCATGTCCGTTCCCGCAATGCGCGCGCGAATGGGCCAGCTCCTTGACGCCGCGCCAAAGGTCAGCGGAGACGCGACGTCCCAGCTGTACGTTGCGCCCAGGGCTTCTCAGGCAATAGAGCGCGCAAAGGAAGAGGCGAAGCGCCTTAATGACGACTTCATCAGCACGGAGCACCTGCTCATCGCTATCGTCCAGGAGGAAAAGGGCGATACCGCAAAGGTGGTGAAGGAGTTCAAGATCACCCTGGAGAGCGTCTACCAGGCCCTTCAGAAGATCAGAGGAGGGCACCGCGTGACCGACCAGAGGGCCGAGAACCGCTATCGCTCCCTCGAAAGGTACAGCATAGACCTCACCCAGCTTGCCCGCAGCGGCAAGGTGGACCCGGTCATCGGGCGCGATAACGAGGTCGCGCGCGTCATGCAGGTCCTCATCCGGCGCACCAAGAACAACCCGGTGCTCATCGGTGGCGCCGGCGTGGGCAAGACCGCGATCGCGGAAGGACTCGCCCAGCGCATCGTCTCCGGCGACGTGCCGGAGGAGCTTGCGCACCGTCGCGTGCTGGCGCTCGACATGGGCGCGATGGTGGCGGGCTCCAAGTTCCGCGGCGAGTTCGAGGAGCGCCTCAAAGCGGTCATGGACGAGATACGCCAGGCGAAGGGGGAGATCATCCTCTTCATCGATGAGATACACACCGTCGTGGGCGCAGGAGCGGCCGAAGGGGCGATCGACGCCAGCAACATGATGAAACCGGCGCTGGCCCGCGGTGAGCTCCAGTGCCTGGGCGCGACGACCGAGGCGGAGTACCGCAAGCACATTGAAAAAGACGCCGCGCTGGAGCGCCGGTTCCAGCCGATACTGGTAGAGGAGCCGGACGTCGAGACCGCCGTCCTGATGCTGAGGGCCCTGCGGCCTCGCTACGAGTCGCACCACAAAGTCAAAATCACCGACGACGCGTTGGATGCCGCGGCGAGCCTGAGCAAGCGCTACATCACCGGCAGGCTGCTGCCTGACAAGGCCGTGGACCTGATCGACGAGGCGGCATCCAAGAAGCGAATCGAGCTTCAGGCGCTGCCGGACGGCGTCAAGGAGATCGAGAAGAAGATCAAGCAGATCGAGAACGAAGAGGAGGCGGCGGCCCAGCGCGGCGACTACCAGAAGGCCGCTGAGATGAAGGTGGACGGAGCGCGCCTCAAGGGCCAGTACGAGGAAGAGAAAGAGAAGGCTCTCGGCGGCAAGAAGATGGACATGACGGTCAACTCCGAAGACATCGGCAAGCTGATCGCCGCATGGACAGGCATCCCCGTGGACAGGCTGCTGGAGAGCGAGGCGGAGAAGCTCCTGCACATGGAGGAGCGCCTGCACGAGCGCATTATCGGCCAGGAGACGGCGATAACCGCTGTGTCCGACGCCGTGCGCCGCGCGCGGGCTGGACTGAGCGATCCAAAGAGGCCGCTCGGCAGCTTCATCTTCCTTGGCCCCACCGGCGTGGGCAAAACGGAGCTGGCGCGCGCGCTGGCCCAGTACCTGTTCGATGACGAGCAGAACATGGTGCGCATAGACATGTCCGAGTACATGGAGAAGCACGCCGTGTCCAGGCTCATCGGCGCGCCTCCGGGCTACGTGGGGTACGACGAGGGCGGCCAGCTTACCGAGGCCGTGCGCCGCAGGCCGTTCAGGGTGGTGCTGTTCGACGAAATAGAGAAAGCGCACCCCGACGTGTTCAACATCCTCCTCCAGATACTCGAGGATGGACGGCTCACGGACGGCCAGGGCCGGACCGTGGACTTCCGGAACACACTGATCGTCATGACCAGCAACCTGGGGACGAGCGAGGCGGCCCACGCGCCGATAGGATTCCTGGGGGGCGATGGGCATGCGGACGGCGCTCGCAGGCGCGTGGCTGTAGAGGACGCGCTGCGGCGCACGTTCCGGCCGGAGTTCCTGAACAGGATAGACGAGATCATCATCTTCGAGCCGCTGAGCATGGACCAGATCAAACAGATCGTGGACCTGGCCGTGCGCGAGGTGGAGAAGCGGCTGGCGGAGCACAAGGTAACGGTTAGGCTTACGTCCGCGGCCAAGGAGTGGCTCGGCAAGGAGGGGTTCGACCCCGTCTTCGGCGCCAGGCCGCTCAGGAGAGCGGTGCAGCGGTACGTTGAGAACCCGATGTCCAAGGCGATACTGGCTGGCAGGTTCGCCAAGGGCGACAACGTCCGGATAGACGCCACCGACGAGGGGCTGACATTCGAGAAGACCCCAGTGGCCTCGCAGATCGCCGCGGGGTAGGGCAGGCTGTTCAGATGGACCGGGCGAGGAGACTCGAGCCTCCTCGCCCGGTTCGCATAATTGAGCGGGCGAAGCGCCCGCATGACACATTATGGCACACTAGGTTTCGAAGACTACGCCGCGCCCTCAAAAGGCTTATCCACGCCTCGGCTGGTTGGTTTACAGCAATAGGTACAATGCTATAATGAAAATAGTGTGTCATTAGGAGTAGCGCGTTGAAAATTACCCAGTCCGAGGTCATAGACCGGCAGACGGTCTTGAGCATTGAGCTAGAGGAGCCCGATTTACCCCCATACATAGACGCCGGTTACAGGAAAGTCGTAAACCGCCTGAACATTCCGGGCTTTCGCAAGGGTAAGGCCCCACTCTCAATCGTCGAACGGTACCTGGGTAAGGAAGGGCTTTTGAATGAAGCCCTCGACTATATGGTCTCCGATATGACCCAGAAGGCTATCGACGCCCAGTCGCTCGAGGCCTCGGGCACGCCCAAGCTAGAGGTGGTGGACCTTGATCCGGTGACCGTAAAGGCCACGGTCCCGCTCGAGCCTGGGGTGGACATCACCGGCTATGAGTCTATCCGGGTGGAGGAGAAGCCGTCCGAGGTCAATGAGTCCGACATTGACGAGCGGCTGGCCGAGCTGCAAAAGCACTACGCCACCTGGGAGCCGGCCGAGCGCCCGGTGAAGCTGGGCGACATGGTGACGCTGGACGTCCAGGGATCTGTGGAGACTAACGAGATACTCAACGAGCGTGACGCCGTGTTCCTGGCGGACAAGGACAGGGGCGTCCCGTTCCCCGGCTTCGCCGAGCAGCTTGAGGGCATAGAGATAGGTGGGACGAAGGATTTCGTCCTCAAGGTCCCCGATGACTATGCGGACGCAGAGATCAAGGGCAAGGAAGCCAATTTCAAGGTGAGTGTCAGCGGCGTCAAGGAGCGCAAGTTCCCCGAGCTGAACGACGATTTTGCGAAGGAGATCGGCGAGAAGTATGACGGCCTGCAGGCGCTGAAGGACGAGATCCGCTCCGGCATCGAGGCCGATGCCAAGAAGGCGAGCGAGTCCCAGTACCGGGAGGCCGCCCTGGTTGAGCTTGTGAAGCTTGCCAGAGTTGAGCTGCCCCCGCTACTAGTTGAGCACGAAGTCGAGCATATGGTAGACCGACGCAACCAGCTCATCGATCGCATGAAGGTCCGGCTCGACGACTACCTGCGCTACCTGGGCAAGACCGAGGAGCAGGTGCAGGAGGAGATGAAGAAGGACGCTTCCGACCAGCTCACCCGCTCATACGCGCTGGCGAAGCTTGGGGACGTGGAAAAGATAGACGTAGCGGATGATGAGCTGGACGCCAAGCTGGCGGAGCTTGAGAACGTTGAGGACGAGCACGGCCACAAGGTCACCAGGAAACAGCTCAAGTCCGAGCGAATCCGGGGCCAGATCCGAGAGTCGCTTCGCATGGACAAGACGATGAAGCGGCTGATTGAGATAGCAAAGGGCCAGAACGGCGCTGCGCCCGCGCAGTAGCGCCTGAGTTAGATCGCTGATAGGACCGAGACAGGCACCAACGAATTGGGGAGGGGACTTTTGAACAACGAAATACAGAGCATTATCCCAATGGTGGTTGAGACGGGCGCGCGCGGGGAGAGGGCATACGACATCTACTCGCTCCTGCTCAAGGAGCGGATCGTATTCCTTGGAACGCCCATCAACGACCAGGTGGCCAACGCAATAATCGCTCAGCTCCTGTTCCTGGACCGCGAGGACCCGGAGCGCGATATTCACCTCTACATCAACTCCCCGGGCGGCAGCGTTTACGCCGGCCTGGCCATCCTGGACACGATGCGCCTTATCCGGCCGGACGTTTCCACCATCTGCGTGGGCACCGCCGCCAGCATGGCCACCGTGCTCCTCGCCTCCGGCACCAAGGGCAAGCGCAATGCGCTGCCCAACTCCACCATACACATGCACCAGGTCCTCGGCGGCGTCCAGGGCCAGGCATCCGACATTGAGATCCACGCCCGCGAGGCGCTCCGCCTCCAGGACACAATTCGCACCATCTTCGTGGAGCAGACAGGGCAGCCCTACGACAAGATCGCGCGCGACTCCGACCGCGACTTCTTCCTGAACCCGGAAGAGGCAAAGGAGTACGGCCTTATCGACGAGATCCTCGCTTCCAGCAAGGCATCCGATTCGGCCAGGAAGGCAAAGCGTTAATACCGGCTAAGTTGAATTTAGTTCTACACTAAGCGAAACATCGGGCCGGGACCTGTTAGGTCCGGGTAGTCCAGCAGGTTAAGGAAAGGTATGCCTCCGACAAGAAATGCCCAGAATAACTACCAGTGCTCGTTTTGCGGCAAGGCCCAGGGGCAGGTCAAGCGCCTCATAGCGGGTCCGGACAGGGTCTTCATCTGCGATGAGTGTGTCGGACTGTGCGGGCAGATTATCACCGAGGAGAGCCCCGCTCCTCCCCGTGAATCACCGGGCCTCATGTCAAAGGGTGTTAACCCGAAGAGGCTCTACCAGAAACTCGATGAGTACGTTGTCGGCCAGGAGCAAGCGAAGAAAGTCCTGAGCGTAGCGGTCTACAACCACTACAAGCGCGTCTGGTCCAACCAGAAGTCCGCCAACGACGTGGAGCTCCAGAAGTCGAACATCCTCATGGTCGGTCCGGCCGGCTCAGGGAAGACCCTCCTTGCCCAGACCCTCGCCAAGATTCTCGACGTCCCCTTCGCTATCGCCGACGCAACCTCGCTGACAGAGGCGGGCTACGTGGGCGAGGACGTGGAGAATATCCTTCTCCGCCTGATCCAGGCCGCCGACTACGACATCGCCCGAGCCGAGCAGGGCATCGTCTACATCGACGAGGTAGACAAGATCGCCCGCAAGAGCCCGAACCCTTCGATCACCCGCGACGTTTCCGGCGAAGGTGTTCAGCAGGCCCTCCTCAAGATCATCGAAGGGTGTGTTGCCAACGTGCCGCCCCAGGGCGGACGCAAGCACCCGCACCAGGAATTCCTGCAGATCAAGACGGACAACATCCTCTTCATGTGCGGCGGCGCGTTCGAGGGGATTGATGAGACGGTGGTCCACCGCATGTCCAGGGACAGGGTGTCCCTCGGCTTTAATGCGAGGACGACACGGGCGAGCGTGGAAGACACCGGCTTCAACCCGTACGAGATGGTCATAGCGGATGACCTGCTGAAGTACGGCTTTATCCCCGAGCTCATCGGCAGGCTGCCCATAACGGTTGGCCTCAAGAGCCTGGACAAGCGCGCTCTCATCAAGGTGCTCACGGAGCCCAAGAACGCCTTCGTCAAACAGTACCAGTGCCTCTTCCAGATGGATAACGTGGAGCTGGAGTTCACGCCCGACGCTCTCGATGTGGCCGCCGAGGCGGCGCTCAAGCAGGGCACCGGCGCTCGCGGCCTGCGCTCCATCCTGGAAAAGACGCTGCTGGACGTTATGTACGAGCTGCCGTCCCTCAAGGGCGTCAACCGCTGCGTCGTCGAAGCCCAGGCCGTCGGCGGCAAGGTGCCTGTCCGCCTCGTGAAGGACAACGGCGACCTCGCCTACATGCCTACCCGCGAGAAGGCCGAGCAGAAGTCCGCATAGCCTCAGGACCATTCGGACCGCACAAAATAGGACCGGCAGCCATTTGGCTTCCGGTCCTATTTTGTGTAGCCTGCGCGATTCATCGCGCCTGCCTCGCTCGCCAAGATAGCATGTCGGCGACACGGGCGCGATGAATCGCGCAGGCTACATTGGGAAACCCCATTTCGGCTCGTCTACCTGGTCACTCATTCCAACTAATCGTCTCTTGTCAATTTCGCCGCCCGAGATAGCGTAAGGGTGCCTCGAACGCGGCATCGCCGGGCGTTACTGGACGCCCAAGGTGCGGAGTTGATTTGGGGAGCGCTGAAGGCGCGGGATAACTTAGCCCAGGGTGGAGCCCACGTAGGCTCTGCGTTGAGGGCGACGCCCTGGGTCACCGGACCGAATAGATTTAGAGCCCTTGTAAGATAAAAAGAGACTGGCTGATGTATAAAATGTGAGATAGCGCGGCAGGCCGATCAGGCCTTGGTCCGACATTGTCGAGACCGTCCTTCAGCGAGGCCGCCGCGCAAATCACCTTACAGATCCCGAACAGTTGCCTGAGCGTCATTAGTGACAGCTCGCTTCCGCAAGGTAGGGACAGAAAGGGACATCATGGCCAGTCAGAGTACATTTATCGGTATCGATGTCTCAAAAGCAAGTCTTG